>JBBDMQ010000025.1:0-8096 GCA_040878245.1 Microthrixaceae bacterium | reverse complement strand
CGAGGAGCGTGTGGAACAAAACGACGGGGATTTTTATGGCGGTTGGATCACTTCTCACGTAGTGGGCCCATTTAAAGGTGGCGCCGGAACAAGAGGTTGGTAAATCTTTTGCTGCACATGAACTTTGAGGCAAGGCGCATAGTGAACTGCTCGTGAAGGAAACGAACACCACCGAACTGCCCTATCTTCATCCCAACGAGTGCGGGTACTCACCCCGCCGATGATGCCAAGGAGTTGCAGCTGTGAATGAAGTAGGGAACTCGACCCCATTCTTTTCAGAGGTCTCGAATCCAGTCCGCCCAGCTGGTTCATCCAAGGAGGAACAAGGCGATCTGGGATACCGTGTCTACGATCCAGACCGCATAGTTGCGGGCAAACGCATGGAAGACCACCTGCGTATTGCTGTGTGTTATTGGCATAGTTTTTGTTGGTCGGGTAGTGACGTATTTGGCGCCGGAACCTTTGACAGGCCATGGCTCGAAGAGTCTGCTGGCCCACTGGATGCAGCCTGCCTCAAACAGGATGCAGCTTTTGAATTTTTTACCAAATTAGGGACGCCATTCTTTTGCTTTCACGACCTTGATATGGCGCCAGCGGGCCAAAGTTTGAGGGAGTCACGATCAAATCTGAGCTTCATGGTTGACCGAGCAGCAGCCCTAATGGCTCAAAGCGGAGTTCAACTGTTGTGGGGAACCGCCAACTTGTTCTCGCACCCGAGATATGCGGCAGGTGCTGCAACAAACCCTGACCCAGAGGTATTTGCATACGCCGCAGCGCAAGTGCGCGATGCGCTTGAGGCAACTCATCGGCTGAATGGGCAGAACTATGTGTTGTGGGGTGGGCGTGAGGGCTATGAAACATTGCTCAACACAAAGCTGCGCCAGGAGGCAGATCAGCTGGCAAGATTTATGACTTTGGTGGCCGAACATAAACGTTCTCTTGGCTTCTCCGGTGCGTTGCTCATAGAACCCAAGCCTCAGGAGCCGAGTAAACACCAATACGATTACGACTGCGCAGCCGTGCATGGTTTTCTGGAGCGCTACGACTTGATGGGTGAATACCAAGTCAATATCGAGGCAAATCATGCCACTTTGGGCGGACACAGCTTTCATCACGAAGTTGCGTACGCGCTAGAGAATGGAATTTTCGGCAGCGTGGATGCCAACCGAGGTGACGCACAAAATGGTTGGGACACCGATCAGTTTCCGAACTCAGTTGAGGAGTTATCGCTCGTGATGTACGAGATCTTGCAGGCAGGAGGATTTAACTCGGGAGGGTTTAACTTTGACACCAAGCTGAGAAGGCAAAGCATGGATCGATCCGACCTATTTCACGGTCACATCGGTGGAATCGACACCTTGGCTCAGGCACTTTTGGTGGCAGATGATTTGATTCAAGACGGTTGTATTGAGAAAAACCGAAACAGTCGCTACGCAAACTGGAGTAACGGCCTTGGCAAATCACTCATGAGTGCAGAAGCAAACCTAGCCACAATTGCCGACCAAGCGACCTCTGCAGATCTTGACCCCATTGCTGTATCTGGCCGTCAAGAGTTCCTAGAAAATGAGGTCAACCGGGTTCTTTGGTCAAAGCAGTGAGCCCTACACAGCTAGTAGCGGGCGTCGATTCCTCGACACAATCAACAAAAGTGGAGATTCGAGTAGCCGAATCTGGCGAATTGGTTGGCTTCGGCTCAGCACCACACAACGCTGTGCACCCACCGATTGCCGAGCAAGAGCCCTCCTCTTGGCTCGCCGCCTTTCAGACCGCCTTTCAGACCGCCCTTCGGATCGCGCTTGCGGTACATCCGGCGGAAGTCCAACCTCAAACAGGGCTCACTGGGCAGGAAGTCAAACTTGCTGCTCTCTCTATAGCTGGCCAACAACACGGAATGGTGTGCCTTGACCATCATGACCAAGTCATCAGGCCAGCCAAACTTTGGTGCGATACAACAAGCGCTCCAGATGCCGAATACCTTGTTTCTCAACTTCCTGGCGGCGCTAGCGCATGGGCCCAGGCCTGCGGTTCGGTACCAGTAGCCGCATTCACCATCAGCAAACTTGCATGGTTACGGCGCAACGAGCCTGATTCTTGGAAGCGACTAGACAGCGTCTTACTCCCCCATGATTGGCTCACGTTTTGCCTCACGGGCAACAAGGTGACCGACCGGGGCGAGGCTTCAGGTACTGGTTATTGGTCTGCAGCTACCAACGATTACTGCTGGGATTTGCTCAAACTCCTTGACAGTCAGGAGATACAGGGAGAACTGCAGCAAAACTCGGGTCAAAACTCGGGTCAAATCTCGGGTCATGACTGGCGAGAGATGTTGCCACTGGTGCTTGGCCCAGATGAAGCCGCTGGGGAATGGAATGGCTGTGTTGTTGCTGCGGGCACCGGGGACAATATGGCAGCGGCGCTCGGTCTTGGTCTGCGCGTTGGCGAGGTTGCGCTCTCTCTAGGCACCTCGGGAACGGTTTTCGCTGTCTCTCAACACCCCTCTGCCGATAGCACAGGCGCAGTGGCTGGCTTTGCTGATGCCACCGGCAATTTCTTGCCACTGGTATGCACTCTGAACGCAACAAAGGTGACCGACACTGTGGCGCGCCTGTGTGGTTTAGACCTTGCTGCGCTTGACGCAGCTGCTCTGGACTGCGAGGCCGGTGCGGGCGGACTCACTTTGTTGCCCTACTTTGACGGTGAACGCACGCCTAATCGTCCGAATGCCACAGGACAAATCATTGGCCTGAACTCTGACACCACGATCAGCCAACTTGCTCGTGCAGCATTTGAGGGAGTGATCTGCGGGTTGCTTGATGGACTTGACGCGCTCTCGTTACATGCTGACACCGGCGGCAAAATGTTTTTAGTTGGAGGTGGCGCTCAATCGGCAACCTACCGCCAAGTGCTCGCAGATCTCACCGGCCGCGAGGTGATCACCACTGAGTTGGAGCAGGCCGTAGCAACTGGAGCATGTGTTCAGGCTGCAGCAACCCTGCTTGGACGAGATCCGCAGGAACTTCGCTCCGAATGGTCAATTGCGCAATCCACTGCGCCCGAAATGACTACAACCCCAAACCCTGTCTCGGCCAGACATAGCGAACAGATTCGTTTGCGCTATCACGAGCTAAAAGAAAGCTAGGCAGAGCCCGCTGCTACCGGATCTGGTTCGGCTTCGCTCGGAGGGTCGTGAAGCAGCCCCGGGGGCAGCCTCGACGCAGCAAGCAACCCGAACAGAATGAAGATGGCTGCTAGTCCCACAGTCAGGCGCATAGCGCTCACGAAGGCATCCTCTGCTGCTGTCACTACTGCCTCGGAGCCTGGTGTGTTGCGTAGCTCGGTGATGGCTCCCCCGCCTGAGGTTCGAACAGCTTGGGAGATTTGATCAGCTTGTTCGGCAGTCACGCCGGGAACCTGCGCAACCTGATCTTGAGTGAACGCACCCAGCCCTACCGCCAAAATGGCCCCGAGAATTGCAATCCCAAGCGCCGAACCTACCTGCCGGCTGGTGCTTTGCGTGCCAGACCCTTGCCCGCTTTCCTCGACGGGCACATCGGCCAGACTCGCCCCCGTGAGTTGCGCTGTTGCGAACCCAATACCAATGCCATACGTGAAGAGCAGCGGGATTATTTCGGTGCCAGTATCCGGCTGCACCACTAGGGCAATTCCCGCAACGCTGACCGCCTCAAAAACCATGCCTGCCATCACCACAAATCTTGAACCTTTTTTCTGTGCCAGCTTGGCAACGAGCGGGGTTGCCAAAAACGCGCCAGCTGCGATGAAGGCAAGGTAGACACCGGATTTGATCGGAGTAAACCCAAGCACGTTCTGCAGGTACAACGGCAGGACAAAGACCAAGCCAAACTCTCCAAGGCTCACGATCAAGGCCGTGGTGTTACCCCATCGAAAGGATTTCAGACCAAAGAGCGATAGATCCAGAACTACTACCTTGTCGGCTCGGTTTCGACCACGTTCAATCAGCACAAATGCAGTCAGGCAGACCGCTGAGAAAACAAACGCAATGACCACAATGCTTACTGCTGCGCTAGCGGGCCAGTTCAGAGCTCCGATCGAGAACTCTGCTGTTGGCTTGATCCACCCGTACTGCTGCCCTTCGATCATTGCAAAAACCAGCGAGGCCAGCCCTGCACCGATGAGTACCGAGCCTGCTGGGTCTGAGCCCCGTCGCGCCGATGGGTCTTTGGTTTCTGGAACAAAGAACAGCGAGAGCACAAACACAAGCAGCCCGATAGGCAAGTTGATGTAGAACACCCAACGCCAGCTGTGGTAGGTGGTCAGCCAGCCACCAAGTAGCGGTCCGATTGCGGCCATGCCGCCAATAACGGACCCCCAAACAGCAAAAGCTATGGCTCTGGATTTGCCAGTAAAGAGAGTGTTCACGGAAGACAAAGTTGTTGGAAGGATTATTGCCGCGCCGATTCCCTGAAAGAACCGAGCGAGAATGAGTTGTGAGGATGTCGCAGACTGACCTGCCAACAGACTCGAAGCCACAAAGACCAAAATGCCGATGAGGAAAAGCAGTTTTCGGCCGCGGACATCGGCCAAACGCCCAAAGTTGATCAGAAGCGCTGCGAACACCAAAGCATAAATAGTGTTTACCCACTCTGCATCAGAGAAGGTCATGCCGAGATCTTTGATCATGCTGGGAAGCGCAACGTTGACCACGGTGCCATCCACAATAATCATGGCGACGCCAAGTGATAACAGGGCTAAGGCCAGCCACGGCTTTTTCTCTGCCGGGTCGGCAACCTCACGGCCTTCATCGGGCGGTGTTGCGTCACTCACCTTGGCTTATCCAAAAATCGAATCTGGGAACACATGTCGTGCAGTCTGCCATCCCAGCAGTCTGCAACAGCGAATCAAGGCTCATACGCCCCGGGGTGGCCAGCGCCAACTCTGAGGGTTCCGCCGCGATCAGTGCCATAAGTAGAGGGGGTTACTGTCGGTACGCCAACCACATCTAAGAAGGACCAGGTTGGTAGGGGCATCGCCGCTCGATTCCGAAGGGGTGAGTCTGGAGCGGGTTGCCAAACCCCATGCGCTGGGTCCCCCAGAATCGGTTCGATGCTATTGACCGCATTGGTTGAACGCAGGATCGCCTCGGAACAGGTCGGGTTTGAGTTGTTACAACCATCTTCGAACCCCACAGCCATCTCACTACTGCCATTCCAGATCACGTTGCCAAAGATTCGCAAGTCGTCATCGGCTAACGCCGGCGAAGGTGCGCCGGAAGCATTAGGGGGTATCGACGGTCCAGCCACAGTGAAGTGTTGCCATGCGGTCTCATAAGGCGCAGGGTTATAAATAACGTTATTGGCAAACACAATGTGCTTGTTTGGGATGTACTGTCCGCCTTCCCCACTGTCTCCCCAACCTCCAGCACTTCGGTGAGCAGAACATGCAGAGGAGTCTCCGTCGCAACTGCGGCTGCCGTGAACAAACTCGACTGCATGACTCCGAGATCCAATCCGATACAAAGTGTTGTACGCCATTACCACGTTGTATCCGCCGTTCACTCCAAGACCTGCCCCGTCAGTATCGTGAATAACGTTGTTAGTGACGGTTATTCCGTAGGCTTCGTACTGCAGCCAAGGGGCCTGCATAAATTCAAAGCCCGTACCCTGACCGGCCGTAAATCCACCAGTCCCGCAGTCATAGATCTCGTTGCCATCTACGACAATCCCGGCACTTCCACCCTTTGCGTAGGCACACCAATCATTGGCGGTATGGATCTTGTTGCCGCGCAGATGCCCGGTGTGAACTGCAACAAAGTCAATGGCATTGTCATCTGCACCGCCGATATCGGAATCCTCAATGTAGATATTGCTTGACTGGTTCACTTTGACTGTTTCATGAGCACCAGTCCCACCCCAGAGACGACTCTTACGAATCAGGATGTTGCTACAGCGTTCACAGTGGAAGGCATCACCGTTGCGGTCAATTTCAAGATCAACGAGATATAGGTGCCTAGTCTCAAACACATTGAGGTCGCCGGTTAACTTTGCGGTCCCTAAACCTTGAGCGGCTTGAATAATGATTGGCGATTGAGCTGTACCCCACCTGTATTCCATGTAGTTCGGAAGCAGGGATGAGGGGTAGGTTCCAGGTTGCAACAAAATGCGGTAGCCCTGAGTCAGAGTTGCAGAAGCAGGAACACGTCGCCAAGCTTCGCTCACAGACCGCAACGGGGACTGAGCCGAGGATCCGCTCGAAGCATCGTTGCCCTGAGCGGGGTCCACCCAGAAGCTAAGGAGAGGTCCGTGAGTGAGTAGCAGCCGGCCGTTACTAGCGTCTACCTGCGATGGAGCGGGGGCTGGTTGAGTTGTGGATGGTTGAGTTGTGGATGGTTGAGTTGTAGATGGTTGAGTTGAAGATGGCGCACAAGAAAGAACGCCAAGAAGAAGTATCGGTGCAGCCACGCTGATAACTCGACTCCTGTTGCGCCGAAGAAGATGTTGAGTTGCAAGGAGCATCGCAGTTTCTCTTCGCTAGAGGGACTGCACGTGCATCGGTATCAAATGTAAAAATCTGAAGAGGCAGAAGGTAATTTTAAACAGGGTCTCGTTAAACAGGGTCTCGTTAAACAGGGTCTCGCTAAACACGGTCTCGCTGCTTAATTCAAGGGCCGGGCCCTATAGGAGACTCCGCAATCGCGAGAGAACGCTGCAGGCGGGGCCTCTGCAACAGTTTCTCCCTCTACTCACGGGCAATTTCGGACATCATTAAGCGTTTTTAGGAAGCTCCGAGAATGGGACGCCTTTTGTGTCGCCGGGTTCCTTAGCCAATCCCAGTACCCGCTCCCCGATGATGTTCTTCTGGATCTGGTCAGTACCGCCATAAATAGGCGGGCCCTGTGCCCATAGAGCCATGCTGGTGACCATCTGAGCAAATGGGTTTCCGGTCGCCTCGTCATTCACTTTGCGGTCCTCGTCACGATAGGCATGCAGCATTCCTGCGGGGCCAACAATGCGTAGGCCAATGTCTCGGGTGAGGCGCATAATGTCACTCATAGCCAATTTCGACATATTGCCAAAACCAGGAATATCTTGACCTGCCTTCTTGGCTGCCTTGAGTCGCAAATTATTAAATTTTCCTAACTCGCCAAGAGTGTGGAGCCTCATCAGGTCCTGACGAATAGTCGGATCCTCGATGCTGCCATTACCTTTAGCAAGGTCGATCATCAGTTTGGCCGTGCTGTTATTTCTGCGTGGTTTCGGGCTTGTTGAGGAGCTTGTTGAGGATGGCTTTGGAGCGGGCGCAAAGTCACCAGCCCGTTTGGTGAGGAATCCTGCGACTGTTCCAGGAGTCGCAGCCCCACCGCCAGCCGAACCGCCACCGCTGCCAAGGCCAGAACGCTCATGCATTAGCGTTGTATTCGCTACAGCCCAGCCGTTGCCACGGCCACCGATGATTGCATCGTTGGCAACATGAGCCTCTGACAAGAACACCTCATTAAAGAGGGCATGTCCAGTCATTTCTACAAGCGGCCGAACATCAACCTCCTCCTGAAGCATATCTATTGCAAACCAAGTGATTCCTTGGTGCTTTGGCTGCTCTGGGTCAGTTCTTGCTATCAGCATGCCGAGGTCAGCTACTGAGCCAAAAGAAGTCCAAACTTTTTGCCCGTTAATGGTCCACTGATCACCGTCGAGGTCAGCTTTGCAAGTAAGTCCGGCAAGGTCAGACCCGGCACCAGGTTCGCTAAAGAGCTGGCACCAAGATTTTGCGCCAGTCACTATTTCTCGAACATACAGGTCAATCTGTTCCTGTGTGCCGTGTGTGGCAACAGTTGGTGCCGCTAACAGAAGACCAAGGCCTCCCGGTGCACCCAATGCGCCGAAGGCAGATATCTCAGTCTGCACCCTTACTGAATCATTACGAGAAAGACCTCTGCCGTAGGCATGAAGCGGCAGGCTTGGTGCTGACCACCCCGCAAGACCTAGAAGTTGCCACCACTGCTCCACAGAAAGATCTGGGTTCCAATTTTCAGTCAGCCAACTCTGCAGTTCCTCAACCAGGTCATCTTGTGAGATTTCAGGATTAGTGGTGACGCTCATGGGAACCTCTTTTGATCTTGA
>JBBDMQ010000024.1:0-8157 GCA_040878245.1 Microthrixaceae bacterium | reverse complement strand
ATCTATGTTGTCGACACCGGCTTTGAATGAGGGGTTCACCGTCCACTTGCCATCTTGTCCCAAGCTTGCAGTAGCACCCTTCACTGCTCGGCCGTCTACCGCAACAGGTCCAAGCTTGTAGACCGTGCCGTCCTCGCCCTTGAGTGTGACCTCTGCCTCTGGGGTTTGCTCATTTGTCGGGGTGAGCTCGGCAGCTAACTGGGTCTCTAACTGATACAGCTCAGAGAACTTCGGGTCGTAGACGTTGACGCCCCATTGATTCAGCGGAGTAGGTGGAATCGTGGTGGTTGGTGACGCAGTTGGTGCCGCAGTTGGTGACGCAGCCACAGTGGTCGGCACCGGGTCTGCGCCTGGTGGCGTCTGGGAAGCTTTACGCCCTGCCATGAATGAGCGACCGCCTCCACTTGAAGCAACCGTAGTTTCAGGTGCTGGTTCGGCAGCCGGGTCAGTTGCTGGGTCAGTTGCTGGATCGGTAGTCACTGTTGCATCTGCCGGCAGAGCCGTTGCATCTGCCGGGGCTGCAACTGCAGGAGATTTAGCCTGCTCATCAGCAATGATCTGTGCTGCTGTAATCCCTTCAGGAATGGCAAGTTCCTGTCGAAGTTCGAGAACCTTCTTATCGGCTTTAACTTTGTCTTTACCGGTTGGAAGAGTTCCGACGATGCCCAGAACTGGGCGAAATTCAAGCTGAGCTGTGGAACCAACCACTGCAAGTACTTCAGCTTGATCCTTTGCACCCGGCAGTTGCACAGAGATTGTGTTTCCCTGCCGAGACACCTCGGGTTCTGCCACCCCCAGAGCGTCTACACGCTTTCGAATAATCTGAATCGCTTGCTCGAACTGTTCGTCCGAAACATTCGTCAAAACTTTGCCCTTCTCGACGGGCTGAAGATTTACTGAAATGCCACCCTGAAGGTCAAGGCCTAGCTTGGGGCTCTTACCTAAAAGAATGGTTGCAAAGAGCAGGCCATACACCACAAGCATTGTGGCCACCATGATTCGAACTGGGTGTTGTCGCATTGGCTTCTTTCGAGAGTCCTAGTCTTTGTTCAGGCGAATTCAGTGCGAATGTCAACCAACTGCTGAGCTTCTCAACCGTCTCGCCGGTTGCCCCTCCAAACTGACGCCCGAAGTAGCGAGATAAATGTACCGCTTTACTTCCTAGTTACTGCTGATCTGCCCCGTTACAGCCTGAGAATGATCTTCTGCTGCGAGCAGAACTGAGTCACCTCAGAGTCACCTCAGAGTTTCCTCTGTTGATCCCTCGGTTTCTTCTGAAGCTGACTCGATGGCTGCATCTGTGTCTGAATCAGTAACTGTATCTAGGGACTCGGAATCTGAGGCGTTTTGCTCATATGGATCTGCTACCGAGCTTGCAGATCCGCCAAGTGCTCCGGCGAGTAGGCCCTTACGCGCCCGTGAACCACCTTTGGACTTTGACGCCCCTTTGGCGGGTTCAGGTGGCTCAGACAAGCTCTTTGCAACACCAGACTTGGCAATACGGATGACTACATCGGTGTCAATTTCTATGTGATAGAGGTCGGCTTCAACAAAGGTAATCGTTCCGATAATGCCCCCCGTAGTGATGACCTCATCGCCTGTATCCAGCTTTGAGAGCAGCGCAGCTTGCTTCTGTCGTTGCTTACGCTGGGGCATGATCGTCATATACAAAATGGCGCCCATAGGAATCAGAATGATGAGCAGGCCAGTAATGCTGCCTCCGCCCTTCTTTTCTTGAGCAAGGATGGTTACGAGAAAATGAATCACAGTTTCCTCAGTCTAGGGCCTTGTGTTGTCCTTCGATGACCTGCCAACACTGGCAAACGATCTACTCCCCCAGGCCAGGCCCCATTAACGACCAAACTGCCTGAACTTCATGGCGTAATTGCTTCAGTTGACCGGTTTCTATTGCAGTTGAAATCCGATCAACAAACCCCAAAATCCAAGTCAAGTTGTGAATCGTGCACAGGGTGTGGGCCGTACTCTCACCAAGGCAACTGAGGTGACGCAGCAACCCGCGCGGATAATTGGCACACGTAGCGCAGGGGCAGTTTGGGTCAACAGGCTGCTCACTGCGTGCAAACTCTGCACGCTTGATGTTGAGTCGGCCGCTGTCGGTCAGCAAGGTTCCGTGTCTTGCTAAACGAGTAGGCAGCACACAATCAAACATGTCGACGCCTAGCGAGACAGCCTCAAGAATAGACAGTGGGTCTCCCACTCCCATCAAGTATCGAGGTTGGTCAACTGGCAGTTCTGCCAGAGCAGACTCGAGTGCTGGCAGCATCCGTTCGCGAGTCTCACCGACAGATAAACCACCGATCGCATAGGCGTCAAAGTCAAGGGCCACCGTACGTTGCGCAGACTCTCTACGAAGCGCAACATTGTCTCCGCCTTGCACGATGCCAAGCAGCGCTTGATCACTAGTTCTCCGATGGGCTTTGCGCGCTCGAGCGGCCCAAGCCGCAGTTTGAAGAACCGCCTCATGGAGCACTGCATCAGATGATGGCAACGGGGCACAAACATCAAGCACCATCTGCATGTCGGCTCCAAGAAGTTCCTGAACCTCGACGGCACCCTCTGGGGTCAATAAATAACTCGTGCCGTCATAGGTGGACTTAAATTTTGCACCTTCATCAGTGATTTTCGGTGAAAGGGAAAATACCTGATACCCGCCGGAGTCGGTCAGCATATGGCCCGAGAATCCGGTAAAGCGGTGCAAACCTCCGAGCGCCGCCACGGCCTCTGCTCCAGGCCGCAGCATCAGGTGATAGGTGTTGGCAAGCATAATTTCGGCTCTAGATCCCTGAGCCGTCCTCAAAGCAGAAAGTTCGTGAGTGCTCAAGGAACGGATTGCACCGCGAGTTCCAACTGGCATAAATACAGGTGTGCGGAACTTGCCTCGCGCAGTCGTCACTTCAGCAGTTCTTGCTGCCCCATCTGTGGCGGTCACCTTGAGGTTGAGCTTCATTGCATTCCTCTCAGGTCTGTTCGCTCTCAAGCAGCATGGCATCCCCAAAGGATAAAAATCTGTACTTGCGTTGTAGGGCCGTACGGTACAGGTCCTGCCAGCGGCAGCCGATAAACGCCTGAATCATGGCTAACAACGAGGAGCGAGGTAGGTGAAAGTTGGTCATCATCACATCAACCACAGCAAACTCGAACCCCGGTGTAATAAACAATTCGGTTCGACCCTGAAGCTGTTCGCTGAGAGCAGCCGACTCCAAAGCCCGCACTGTTGTAGTTCCCACAGCTACAACTCGTCGACCTTGCACGCGTGCAACCTGAACTGCGTCCCGGGTCCGCTCAGGGACCTGATACCACTCAGAATGGATCTGATGATCCTCGAGTAGGTCAGTGGTTACGGGACGGAAGGTGTCTAGGCCAACGACTAGCTCGACTGTTTCAATCTGCACACCTTGTGCTGCCACCCGATCTAGTAATTCGGGAGTCAAGTGTAGCCCTGCGGTTGGTGCTGCGGCCGAAGCTGCACGCTTTGAGAACACGGTTTGGTAGCGCTCTTGGTCACTCAGTCGCTCGCGAATATATGGTGGCAACGGTGCCTCACCTGCAAGTTCGAGTGCTGTCAGCAGTTCGCCTTGATGGTGCGGAAAGACCTTTCGTCGACCCTCGCCAAGATCTTGTCCTACTTCAAAGAGAAGCGAACCCTGAGTTGACGCAAGCATGTCGCCAGGACGCAACTTTCGAGATGGACGACAGAGCGCCTCCCACCAACCCTCCTCTTCCTCCTGAAGAGGCTGCAGTAAGAGCACTTCGGCAGCACCACCCGATGAGCGCGTTGCAGCGACTCGTGCTGGCAGAACTCTGGTCTCATTCAAAACGAGCAGGTCATCTGCTCGAAGAACTTCGGCTAGGTCCGCAACATGGGCATCTTGTGGTTCTCTACCAACCCCAAGATCGATCAGTAGTCGGGCCGAGTCTCTTGGCACTGCGGGAGTCTGCGCAATGGCATCCTCCGGCAACTCGTAATTCAGATCTTCAGTACGCATACCCTCTGCAGGCTACCGATTAAAAGCCCATCGACTTTCCGATGATCTCTTTCATGATCTCGGTTGTGCCGCCATAGATTGAGGTCACCCGAGCATCGGTGAATGCCCGCCCAACTGCGTACTCGTTCATGTACCCGTAGCCACCATGCAGCTGTACACAAATGTCTGCAACCTTCTTTTGAAGTTCGGTACACCACCATTTTGACATGGCGGCTTCCTCGGCAGTCAGCGTTCCATCGTTCAGAGCAAGCACGCTCTTATCAATGAAACTCTCTGCAATCGTGATCTCCGTGTGCATCTCGGCAAGCTTGAAGCGACTGTTTTGGAAGCTACCGATCTTTTGTCCAAATGCAGTGCGCTCGTTGCAGTACTCCTCCGTCCAAGTCAGAATCGCACGAGCATGAGCCACGCCAGCCATGGCAATAGAGAGTCGCTCCTGCGGAAGGTTCTTGACGAGCAGCTTGAACCCTTGACCCTCTTCGCCAATTCGATTTGCAACAGGAACGCGAACGTCAGTAAAGAACAGTTCTGCGGTGTCTTGGGAGTGCATGCCGAGCTTGTCTAAGTTACGACCTCGTTCAAAACCCTCCATACCCGCCTCGACGACCAATAGCGACATGCCTGCGTGACGCTGAGTCGGATCGGTCTTGCAGGCAACGATAACTAGGTCAGACAAGATGCCATTTGTAATAAACGTCTTGGACCCATTCAGAATGTAGGTATCGCCATCTCGGATAGCGTTTGTAGTCATTGAGGCAAGATCAGAACCTATTCCTGGCTCAGTCATGCCAACTGCTGTGATGAGTTCGCCGGATACAATCCCCGGCAGCCAGCGGGCTTGTTGCTCTTCATTGCAATAGTCCAAGAAATACGGCAAGCAGACATCGCTATGAAGGGTCATTCCGAGCCCAGCCGGGTAAACATCAGCAGCGCAGATCTCTTCAGCGATGATCAAGTTGTAGCGAAAGTCTTCGACACCGGCACCGCCAAATTGTTCGGGCACTGACATAGCAAGGAATCCGGCTGCTCCTGCTTTGGAATACACCTCTCGGTCAATGACTCCAGCGGCTTCCCATTTTTCACGGTGAGGCACTAGTTCTCTGTCTAGGAAGGTTCGAAATGCTTTGCGAAACATGTCGTGTTCTTCTTCAAATAGTGAACGCTCCATGGGGGAACTCCTTAAAATCTATGCGAGAGGAATTAAAAACGAGCCAGAAACGAGTTTCTGTACTCAGTAGCAAAGCATGAGATGAGCAAAAGTAGAAGTCAACGCACCTATCATATTTAGTTTGTTGCCTGAGAGGCAGCGATTAGGCCTCAAAAAGTGACCGATCAGTTCCTTCTTGAGCAGTTGTCGGAGGAACTAATCCAAGATGCTCCCAGGCCGCAGTTGTGGCCATTCGACCTCTGGGAGTTCGCAGCATGAGCCCCTGTTGGATCAGAAATGGCTCGTAGACATCCTCGACGGTCTCGGTTGGTTCAGAAACTGCAATTGCCAAAGTCGAGAGACCAATTGGCCCTCCGCCAAAGCGCTGGCAAAGCGCCGAAAGAATAGAGCGATCAAGCTTGTCGAGTCCCAGCGAGTCGATACCAAAGATTTCTAGACCTTGACGAGCGGCGGCTGCATCAATACATCCATTTCCCTCGACTTCGGCTACATCCCTGACTCGTCGCAAGAGTCGGTTGGCAATTCGAGGCGTGCCGCGAGACCGACGAGCAATTTCAACTGCGCCATCCGAATCAATCTCTACATCAAGGATTGCTGCTGCGCGCTGCACGATTGACTGCAGGTCATGCGGCTCGTAGTAATCCAGCCTTGCTACAAGCCCAAAGCGGTCTCTCAGCGGACCAGTTATAAGGCCTGTGCGCGTTGTTGCGCCCACTAGGCAAAAGCGCGGCAGGTCGAGTCGAATAGATCGAGCGGCTGGCCCCTTGCCAAGAACAATATCAAGCTGGAAATCCTCCATAGCCGGATACAGGACCTCTTCGATTGAGCGGGAAAGACGATGGATCTCGTCGATGAAGAGCACGTCGCCTTCTCCGAGTTTGGTCAGGATTGCAGCCAAGTCACCTGGCCGTTCAAGCGCAGGACCAGAAGTGACGTGAAGCGTGACATCCATTTCTGCAGCAACGATCACAGAGAGCGAGGTTTTGCCCAGTCCTGGCGGGCCGGCAAATAAGAAGTGATCTGGGGCCTGACCACGCCGTCGAGCTGCCTCGAGAATGACCGAGAGCCGCCGTTTAAGTTCTGTTTGACCGACAAACTCATCAAGAGAGCGCGGCCTGAGAGAAAGAATCGAGTCGGCGAAGTCGGAGAGACCAGAAAACTCGGCATCCTCGCCTAAATCGGCAGAGTCAGAAGCGGTAAAGCTGGGCTTGCCTTCAAGTGCAAGATCCTCATTTTGCGGTATCGGATCAATCAGTTCATCTCTTGCCATCAGCATGCCCTTTGAGTAGTCATATCTCTACCCCGCAGAGAGCAGTTGCAATGCTTGGCGCAACAAGTCCGCAGAGTCTGCCAACTCTGGTAATTCTACGAGCACTCTGGACACTTCCTCGGGACCGTAGCCCAGCCCTAACAAAGCTTCCCGAACGTCGGTTCGCGCAGAGTTACCCACACCTGAAGGCCCTTCGGCGGGGTTGTTGACTGCGGTGCCCTCTGGAACTTTTAGTTTGGTTTTTAACTCAATCATGAGTCTTGCCGCTGTCTTTTTACCTACGCCAGGGACCATACACAGACCATCTATATCTTCGGTTGCAAGAATCTGGCGAAGCCCTAACGGGGAATGCACCGACAAAATAGCGAGGCCCATTGATGGCCCTACCCCATGAGCAGAAATGAGGGTTTCAAACACTCGGCGCTCATCAATCGAAGTAAACCCGAAAAGTGTTCCTGCGTCTTCGCGCTGATGATGATGAACATGCAGAAAAACTTCAGAGCCAACAGGTCCGACCTGTTCGACCACTGCAGGTGTGACCTGCACCCGGTAACCAAGGCCAGCGACCTCAACCAAAAGCTCTGCACTCGACTGATTGAGTAGTTCGCCGCGGAGCGACCCGATCACTGTGTGGCCGCCGATGAGGTGAACTGCGGTGCGCCTGCAGAAAAAGCCACATGGGTAAGTGCGATTGCAGCAGCGTCTGCAGCGTCGGCAGGCTGAGGTGGTTGATCGAGTTGAAGGAGAATTTGCACCATCTGCTGAACTTGTTCCTTATCTGCTCCGCCGTAACCAGCCACCGCATCTTTGACCTGATTCGGCGAGTACTCAACCACTTCAATTCCCCTGCTCGCCGCCTCGGCCATCACTACACCAGCAGCCTGTGCAACAGATATAGCGGTGCGAACATTGGTCTGGAATAACACTCGTTCAATGGCCACTGCCTGGGGAGGGAACTCATCGATTAATTGAGAAATGTCAGACCACAACTCGGCAAGGCGAACTGGTACTGCTGAAGCTGCATCTGTTCGAATCACCCCAAGCGCGACTGCTTGACTCTTGCTCCGGGCGACCCGTAAAACGCAATAACCGCATCGGGTCAAGCCTGGGTCAACTCCAAGAACGAACACAGGTTCGATCTTACTGCTTGAGCCCTAGTGGCTGGGTGACCCCTTCGCAACAGCGCAGCAGCAGAACTGCCGCTTACTCCCCTAGTTGGTCAAGTAGCTCATCGGGAACATCAAAGTTGGCATAGACATCTTGTACGTCATCGTTTTCTTCGAGTGCATCAATGAGTTTGAGCACTGACCTGACTGCTGCGATGTCATCGAGTTCTACAAGTGAAGACGGGATCATTGTCAGATCTGAGGCGTCAACCTTTATTCCGGCCTCTTCTAGGGCGGTGCGCACGATAGATGTCAGTGTGGCCTCGCAAGTAATCGCCCAAAGTTCGCCATCTCTGGCCACGTCATCTGCCCCAGCATCGAGGGCCGCCATCATGGCAGAGTCCTCATCCAATGCGCCGTCCACATGAATAATCCCCTTGCGTTCAAACTGCCAGGCAACAGCACCGGGTTCGGCTATCGAACCGCCTAGTTTAGAAAATGTTGAGCGCATTTCCGGGCCAGTTCGATTGCGGTTATCAGTCAAAGTTTCGACAAAGACGGCAACTCCGTGGCCGGCATAGCCCTCGTAGTTGACCTCTTCGTAGA
>JBBDMQ010000023.1:0-8176 GCA_040878245.1 Microthrixaceae bacterium | reverse complement strand
CTGTTGAGAGGGGTTGAGTTCATCATCAAACACCACTGTGTCGCAATCTGTTTGCAGCGCAAGTTGCCGTATCTCCTCAACCTTTCCCTTGCCAATAAACGTGGCGGGATCCGGGTTGTTTCTGCGCTGAACCACCCTTCCGACAACGTCAGCGCCTGCTGTGTCGACCAACAACTCAAGCTCATCTAAAGAGGCGGAGAGATACTCATCATCATGAGGTGGAAAGCTGACGCCCACCAAGATGATGCGCTCACGGAAGTTACGCTCAATGAGTGCACTCGTCTGACCACCAAACTCGCCAAAACCGCCTCGATGCGACTCAAGGGTGGGGGTGTTTTCTAACTCGGATTCCTTGAAATCCTCTTGGCCGTAGGACTCTTCTCTAGTCACGGAACCGTTACCTCTGCAACAAATAACGAAGGCCCAGTGAGGAACAGTGTGGAGTCAGAGATGTCAACCAAAGCCTCGCCGCCGGGCATAGCAACACGTACATGCTCACCCACAAGCCCCTCTGCGTGGACAGCTGCCGCTGCAACTGCGGCACCCGAACCGCAGGCTTGGGTAACACCGGCGCCGCGTTCCCAGACCAGCACTTGCAGATTCGACTGATCAAGAACGCGAACAAATTCCACATTGATACCTGCAGAATATTCGGACTCCAGACGTGGCCCCTCAACCGCTAAGTCACCCTGCTGTAGCGAGTCAAATTGCTCCGAGGACTCAATAACCAAAACAAGGTGTGGATTTCCAATGTTGTAGGTACTGCGAAACAGTGCCGGGTACTTGGCAGAGAGCGTTCCAAGCGTTGGGCCAGTAGTTGCTTGACCCATATCGACTTTGATCCAAATTTCCTCATTGGCGGAACCACGCACGGTGCGAAGGTGTCGAACCCCGCCTGCTGTCTCAATTCGCAGCTCACCCTCATCTTTTCCTGTAGCCCGAAGAAGCGCTTGGGCAAGGCAGCGGATTCCATTGCCAGAAATCTCCGCCTCGGAGCCGTCAGAGTTGAGGAGCACCATACAAGCGTCATTGTCAGCTTCCGATGGTGGAAAGCTCAGGATTAAACCATCGGCTCCTAGGCCAAGCCTTCGATCACAGATTGAGCGCGCTAGCTCGGAGTCGGGCGTCAGCCCCGGGTTCTGATCGGCTAGAGCCACCAAGAAATCATTTCCAAGGCCGTGATGCTTTGTAAGTCTGAGCACGTGTTCTCCATGTCTGCAGCAATGTTCCCACTCAAGTGAACAAGACCCGCAGGTCCTACCGTAGTAGTGCCGCAGCTCTACAACTTCCTCAAGGGACCTTCAGTGGAATCTCTACTACTGCTGTTTTGAGTTCCACAATGTGTCGAGATGGTCAAGAACAGTTTCAGGATCTCCCACATGATCAAGGAACGTAATTCTCGGATCTCGACGAAACCATCTGATCTGCCGCACTGCAAATTGCCGGGTGCGATCAACGGCTGCTTGTATGGCTTGATCTAATGAGCAATCACCTGCCAAATGAGCAAGGAGCTCTCGATAACCCAAAGCTTGAGCGGCTGTCCTTGAGATCCCGTTTGGATGAGCTGCTAGTGCACGTACCTCATCTACAAAACCGTCCCTCAACTGTTGTTGGTATCGCGCAGCTATACGCTCTGCGAGCACAGAACGATCAACTCTTAGCCCTGCTAGCGCATATGGCGTCTCTGGATAGGCATCCAAACCAGGACCGAAATCAGAAAATTTCTGTCCCGAACCAATGGTCACCTCGAGCGCACGAATAATTCTTCGACGATTGCTCGGTTCCATACGAGTGGCCGCTTGAGCATCGAGTTCACTGAGCTGCCGATAGAGCGATGAAGTATCTGGTTCAGCTTCTAGTACTGCTACAACTTCAGGGAACCTGCCGGGAAGCTCAAGTTTGTCGACTAGGGCCTGCACATATAGCGCAGTTCCTCCCACAAGAATTGCTCGCCCTCCCCGCTGTTCAATGTCATCTAGAGCGCACTGAGCCGCGTGGGTGAATTCGGCTACCGAATACTCCTCCGAGGGGTCTGCAACATCAATCAGATGGTGCTTCACCCGCTCTTGCTCCTGAGCAGTGGGAGAGGCTGTACCGATATTCATTCCCCGATAGACCTGCATTGAATCCACGGCAATGAGTTCAACCAACTCTCCTTGAGCTAGTCGGCGCTCGGCCAACGCCATGGCAAGCTGAGACTTGCCAGAGGCTGTTGGGCCTATCAGAACAAGGTGCTGTCGCATGACGGGTTCAAGACCGCTCATCTCTGCGTACAGAGTTCTACAGCGAGCAAGTACCAATCCAAGCGCAGCGGGTCTGGACTATTCAGACCATAGATCCCAAAGAAGGATTGGATGGGCTGAGGGCCGAAGATGCTCAGCAGGTCACTCGCAGCCAAGGCCAGATCGAAATAGGAGTCACCGAGTGCTGAATGCGACCAGTCGTCAAAGCCGAGCAGTTCTTGTCCGGCAAATCGAAGGTTGCTCAGACATGGATTGCCTTGAATCAGAACTATTTCCTCGACGGGCAAAGCCATGCGGTCTGCGCCCTCTGCCAAGATCTCAATCAGTCGCTCACGCGTGACATGTCTATATGCGGCACTGAGTTCGGCGGGCGCAACAGAATTGTCGGTTGCTACAAGCCGCGCACGCTCAACGAGCTTTTGAGGAGTCAAGCATTGTGATTGCAGGGTCGGTAGCTGCTCATATTCAGCAGCGTCCACAGCAGAGTGGATAACTGCCAACGAAGAAGCGAGCGAAGCAATAGTCCGTTCGGCGTCGAAGCGATACTCGGGTTCTGTGGCCGCCACTCCCGCACCGCTCATTGCAACTAAGCCAGTGCTTGTAACAAGCGCCTCAAACTGCTGTTGAGCAGCTGGACTCTGACTCACCCTGCAGAAACCTCTAGCCGTGTGCGGTGAGTCGGAACCTGCAAAATCTCTACGAGGTCACCCATCAGGCAGGTATTAGTGGCGGTTGAGATGTTGACAGACACATAGGTGCCCGGGCGCATGGGACCCGGCGGGGTGAAATGGACGAGTCTGTTTTGTCTGGTTCGGCCCGAGACTCGCTGGGGGTCTCGCTTGCTCGGACCAAACACCAGCACCTCTTCAGTCCTCCCCACACGAGATTGGTTACCAAGAAACGAGGATCGCTCAATGACGGCGCGCAAACGTTCCATCCGCTCCACAACAACCGCATGGTCTACAAACTTTTCGGTCAACTCTGCCGCTTCGGTACCGGGTCGTGGCGAGTACAAGAAAGTAAAAGCACCGTCGTAGCGGGCTTCTGCGGCAAGCTCAAGAGTTGCCTCTGCGTCGGCATCGGTTTCGCCGGGGAAACCTAAAATGATGTCGGTGGTAACGGCAAGGTCCTCAACCCCTGCGCGAGCCAGAGCTAGTCGTTCTAGGTATCGCTCGGCGGTATAACCCCGGTGCATAGCCGCAAGGATTGAATTGCTTCCTGACTGCACTGGTAAATGCAGATGCTCGCAGACGGTCTCTACTTCTGCCATGGCCTGAATCGTCTCGGGGCGAAGATCCTTTGGATGGGGACTGGTGTAGCGCACCCGGCGGATGCCTGGAACGGCGCCAACTGCACGTAGTAGGTCTGCAAACAAGGGCCGGACCTTATTTCCGGGCTCTTCTGACCAAGTCTGACCCACTAAGAACTGTGAACTAGTAACTGTTTCGGTTGCAGCAACCCCTTGTTCGGAACGCAACCGCAACGTCAAATCTCTACCAAAGGAATTTACATTTTGCCCGAGCAGCGTTACCTCGGTGACCCCATCGGCTACCGCACGCTCAACTTCGCCAACAATGTCTCCGAAAGGCCTACTGATTTCTGGGCCACGTACTGCAGGCACGATGCAAAAAGCACAACTGTTATCGCAGCCCATCTGAATGGTGACCCACCCTGCATACCCTGCCTTGCGAACTACTGGCAGAGCCGAGGGGAAGAGTTCGTGATCTTCTGCAACCGTTTGCTCAAGTATCTCAACTACTGCCTTGCCAGTCTCTCGATGCTCATGAAGCAGGTCTACTGCTCGGTGAACGTTATGCGTTCCAAGAATCACATCCACATAAGGTGCCCGAGTAGCAATAGCCCCGCGGTCTTTTTGTGAGAGGCAACCAGCGACCATGATCTCCATCCCGGGTCGAGCCTCTTTCAAGCTCTTCA
This sequence comes from Microthrixaceae bacterium, assembly GCA_040878245.1. GTDB lineage: Bacteria > Actinomycetota > Acidimicrobiia > Acidimicrobiales > Microtrichaceae > IMCC26207. The sequence continues at coordinate 3,998 of JBBDMQ010000023.1, read as the reverse complement.
GGTGACCCAGAGTGCCGTACAGCTTGTTATCGGCATTCTCACGAATGCAGCAAGTGTTGAGTACCACCACATCTGCGAGTTCTACCTCGGTAGTGGCCTCAAGACCATCGGCCTCGAGTAAGCCCGCAAGGCGCTCAGAGTCATGCTCATTCATCTGACAACCAAAGGTGCGCACGATGTACTTGCCAGACATGGTCATCATTCTAGGTTGCGGCGGCTCAGAAGCCAGAAAGGTGCCGGTGTCGTGACCCCAGATCACAACACCGGCACCTAATGGTTACCCTAAATTCACTGATTAGTCGAAACTGACTAGTCGAGACTGATTGGTAGATCGTCGGGGTCAATCACGAGTTCATCAATCGCTTCTTCCTCTGACTGACCGATACCTGACTCGGTCATTACACGCTCAGAGATATCTACCATGATCTCTGGATTGTCAATCAGGAAGGTCTTGGCGTTCTCTCTACCTTGACCGAGTTGCTCCCCCTCGTAGGTGTACCAAGCGCCAGACTTTTTGACGATGTTGTACTCGACAGCAAGGTCGAGTGCACCACCTTCACGGCTAATGCCTTTGCCGTACATGATGTCGAACTCGGCCTGCTTAAAAGGAGAGGCCATCTTGTTTTTGACGACCTTGACTCGAGTGCGGTTGCCGACGACTTCGACCCCGTCCTTGATTGCCTCGATCCGGCGGATATCTAAACGGACCGAGGAATAGAACTTGAGCGCACGCCCACCTGGCGTTGTCTCAGGGGAACCGAACATGACACCGATCTTCTCTCTGAGCTGATTAATAAAGATGCAGATGGTGTTGCTCTTATTGAGATTTGCAGTGAGCTTGCGAAGGGCTTGAGACATCAATCGCGCCTGCAGACCCACATGGGTGTCACCCATCTCGCCCTCGATCTCGGCTCTTGGAGTAAGTGCTGCAACGGAGTCGATCACGATCACGTCAAGAGCGCCGGAACGAATCAGCATGTCTGTGATTTCGAGTGCCTGCTCACCAGTATCTGGCTGCGAGATGAGTAGTTCATCTACGTCAACACCAATGCGTGCCGCATAGGTTGGGTCCATTGCGTGTTCAGCATCTACGTATGCACAGATGCCACCATTGCGCTGAGCCTCTGCGACTACGTGCATGGCCAGAGTGGACTTACCTGAGGACTCAGGACCGAATATCTCAATGACACGTCCACGTGGGAGCCCACCAATACCGAGTGCGATATCTAGAGAGAGTGCTCCAGTTGAGATCGACTCAACGTCCATTGAAGTCTTCTCGCCCATTTTCATGACGGAACCCTTGCCGTACTGCTTTTCAATCTGGCTCAGAGCCATTTCGAGTGCTTTGTCTCTTTCAACTGCCATGTGATTACTCTCTTTCGTGATAGGTCACCGGTGGTGAACTGTTAGGTGGTGAACTGCTGACTGATTCTGCGGGGGAAGTACTCGCCTAGTGAGGTACACTCTGCCCGGTTGGGCCTGTGGTGCGGTGTCTCTAGCCGTAATGAAGACCATACAGAGCTGCTGTGACAGTGAATCAAAACTGCCCCCGTATATGTACATCAGTGTAATTCCGAACAGGCGTTCGATTCAAGGACCCTTTGGAAATTTCTTTCAGGTCCACAGTTCACTCTCTAGAAAGAGAGGCTCGCTAAGTTCTTTACGAGCAACCCGTTACGTAGCTTGCGGGAGGAGTCGCAGTCCGAGTTCTTCTAACTGCACAGCCTCAATCGGGGTTGGTGCACCCGTCAGTGGATCCCCGCCAGACTGAGTCTTGGGGAATGCAATCACCTCACGAATATTTTCCTCACCGAGCAGCAGCGCCACTATGCGGTCTATGCCAAAAGCAAAACCGGCGTGAGGCGGAGCGCCAAACCGGAAAGCATCTAACAAGAAACCAAACTTAAGAGCAGCTTCCTCTGCGCTCACGCCAAGCAACTCAAAGATGCGAGTTTGAATATCAGAACGGTGGATTCGAACACTTCCCGATCCAAGCTCCCACCCATTGAGAACCAGGTCGTAGGCTTGCGATCGCACCTTGAGTAAGTCGTCGAGCGACCCATCAAGTAGGGCCCAGTCATCTTCATGCGGCATGGTGAAGGGGTGGTGCGCAGAGACGGGACGAGATGTCACGGAGTCGATTGACTCGAACAAGGGGAAATCCACTACCCATAAGAAGTTAAATCCGCCTTCATTGACTGGTGGTCGCCCAAGCGCCAAGCGCAACAGACCAAGTACGTGACATACCTTGTCCCACTCGTCAGCCACCAGATAAATAAGGTCGCCAACCTGTGCTCCGAGTCCATTCAGAATGCCAACTTTCTCTGCATCAGAAAGAAACTTGGCTACTGGAGAGTTGAGCGAGAGTCCATCTTCACCTTGCTCAACACGCATCCAGACAAGGCCTTTTGCACCCCATCGCTTTGCGTCATCGGTAAGTTCATCAAGTCGGCTTCTTGTGGTGTCAGCGGCGGCACCAACATGGCAGATCCCTTTGATGCTTGAAGCTTTGAACGCATTAAATTCAGTGTTGACAAAGACGCTGGTGAGCTCAGTGAGTTCCATGCCAAACCGGACATCTGGTTTGTCTGAACCGAACCGATCCATCGCCTCTCGCCACGTGATGCGAGGTACATCACCGATTCCCTCACCCGTCACGACGCTGACCGCAGCGGAGACTGCCTGAGTAATACATGCCAAGACATCGTCCTGACTGGCAAAGCTCATCTCTGCATCAAGTTGACTGAACTCAAATTGACGATCAGCGCGCAAGTCTTCATCCCTGAAGCATCGAGCTATCTGGTAATAGCGATCAACTCCACCCACCATGCAGAGTTGCTTGAATAACTGCGGGCTCTGGGGAAGTGCATAAAAGTTCCCAGGTTTAGTTCGGGCGGGTACGACAAAGTCACGAGCCCCCTCAGGAGTTGAGGCAATGAGCATCGGGGTTTCAATCTCGACAAAATCCTGTGCATCCATAGCTGCACGAATAGCCGAGTTAATCTTTGCTCTCGTCCGAAGGTTCTTCTGCATCTCATCTCGACGCAGATCTAGATACCGGTAGCGCAGTCGTACAGTTTCGTCGACATCTGCTGCACGCTCGTCGAGCGGAAACGGCGGCGGCTCGGCCGCAGACAGCACTTCAACTTTGCACTCCCCTACCTCGACCTGACCCGTTGCGAGTTGGTCATTCACCGTGCCCTCGGGTCGAGGTCGCAGGACCCCGGTAACTCTGACTACAAACTCATTTCTTAGCTCTGCTGCGCCATCTACAACGCATTGAATCAAGCCGGTGTGGTCTCTGAGATCGATAAACGCTAGGTGCTCACCGTGTTCACGGCGGCGCGCTACCCAACCGCATAAAGTCACCGTCTGACCGACTTGGTCAAGGCCAAGTTCCCCGCAGGAGTGAGATCTCATGGATGTTTGTAGCTGAACAGTCACGTAGTAGTCCTGTGGTTAGATGCCCCAGTATCAGGCAGAGAAGAATCAGGCAGAGAAGAACCTGAAGAATAACGGGTGAGTTCGGCAAGCAGTTGATCGCGTGGCACACGGCGCTGCACCCCATCCGCTTCCCTACCCAACATCGGTCGAAGAGTGACTTCTTTCGCCTCAAGTTCGTCTTCGCCGACTATCAAAGCAAACCGGGCGCCTGACCTGTCAGCCGACTTCATCTGCGACTTCATCGACCCACCGCCAAAGCGGCGGTCTGCAGAAATCCCTGCGGCGCGCAGCTGATGCGTGATATCCCGAGCTGACTCACCGGACACAGTGTCGATGACAAACACCTCGAGCCCCTCACGCTCTGGGCTAAATACCCCTTCGGCATCGCAAGCCAGCAAAATTCGGTCGACACCAAGAGCAAACCCGATCCCTTCGGTTGCAGGTCCACCCATTGCTTCGGCTAGGCCGTCGTAACGCCCACCGCCACCGATGGCATTTTGCGCAGAATCCAAAGCCTCAGCTGCAAACTCAAATGTGGTCGTCGGTAGTAGTCA
>JBBDMQ010000022.1:0-1543 GCA_040878245.1 Microthrixaceae bacterium | reverse complement strand
GTTTTTGGGGCGGCCCTACAGAAGCAGATCTCAGAAGCAAGTCATCTACACGGCAATCCATAGATACTCAGGGAACACCGAGAAGAAGGGAATACGGGCGGTCCGGCAAGTTCGGCCACTCGTTGGGGGAATCAAATGAGCACAACATCAGGGGGAAGCGTGAAGCACCCAAAGCGGAACATAACCAAAAGGCCATCAACGCAGAGGTTGCAACTCTCGGTGATTGCCATTCTGGGAGCACTTGCACTGGTACTCAGTGCGTGTGCGCCAACGCCCACCCCAGGCAATAACTTGCGTCCGATTGCCCTAGCTGGGGCAGATGTGACCTCTGGGACGGCCCCACTTGTTGTGAGCTTCAGCTCAGAAGGCTCGCTCGACCCCGACGGAACAATCGTCAACTATGCATGGACGTTCGGAGACGGTTCCCCGGCGAGTTCTGATGCCAACCCAACGCACACCTACAGCACTGCCGGCACCTTTGTTGCCACTCTTCGAGTCACCGACAACGGTGGGGCAATTGGAAGCTCTACCGTTGCAGTTCTGGTTGCCGCTGGGTCAAACCAGTCTCCGGTTGCAGTGATCGCTACTCCTTCGCCAGTCTCGGGCAAAGCTCCCCTGAGTGTAAATTTCAGTTCTGCAGGCTCATCAGACCCTGATGGCTCAATCGTTGCTTATAGCTGGAACTGGTCAGATGGAACCATCCTTGGAACCGTTGCTAATCCATCGCACACCTTTACCACGGCGCGAAGCTTTGTTGTCTCGCTCACAGTCACCGATGACAATGGCGCTACTGCCACCACTACCACCACAGTTACTGCAACGGCTAACCAAACCCCGACCGCCGCTGCATCCGTTTCGGCAAGCCTAGCAATTGCCCCTGCCACTTTGTCCTTCAACTCTTCTACCTCGGTTGACCCCGATGGCATCATTGTTACCAAACGCTGGGACTTTGGCGACGGCACAGCCCCCACCACAACGGCCAATCCCAATCACACCTACTCCTCACCTGGCAACTATGTGGCCACATTGACAGTGATCGACGACAACGGCGCAACTGACGTTGCCTCACTTAATATTTCAGTATTAAGCGTCAACCAAGCTCCAGTTGCTGTTGCTAACGCAACTCCCTCATCTGGAAAAGCACCCTTGACAGTTAATTTCAGCTCCGCCGGGTCGGTTGACTCCGATGGAACCATCGAGAGCTACGGCTGGGATTTTGAAAACGACGGCACGGTGGATTCCACCGAGGCCAACCCCACCCATACTTATGCCACCCCAGGCCTGTACACTGCCAGCCTGACAGTTACTGATAATCGCCTATTCCCAGCACCGCTGACTGATACTGCAACGGTTCCGATTAACGCCCTAGCCTTTAACGAAGCACCAACAGCAGTTGGTTCAGTTGACCCAACAACAGGCAAGATTCCGCTGTCGGTCAACTTCAGTTCGGCCGGTTCGGGCGATTCCGATGGCACAATCACGGGCTATGTCTGGGACTTCAATGATGGGTCTGCAGTAAGCACCGAGGAAAACCCCACACATA
>JBBDMQ010000021.1:0-8230 GCA_040878245.1 Microthrixaceae bacterium | reverse complement strand
CTATCGCTATCTAGGTGGCCGATATCTCCGGTGTGAAGCCAGCCGTCAATCACTGTGCTTGCCGTAGCCTCAGCCTTGTTCCAGTACCCCGGCATGATGATTGGGCCTCTCAGCAGAACCTCTCCGGTCTGCATTGCTGGCAGGTGTTCTCCGTGAGAGCCCGAAATGGCAATCTCTACTGTTGGCATGGGTAAGCCGACCGAGGCAGGTTTCAAGAACGCGTCAGCTCCAGACAAAGTTGTGGCAGCCGAGGAGGATTCGGTCAGCCCGTAGGCATTCGTCGTGGTCCGAACATGAGGGAAAGTCTCTTGAATCCGCCGCAGTAGTTCGTCTGCGGATGGTGACCCACCAAAGCTCACATTTGTTACAGATGAAGTATCGAATTCGTGTCGAGACGGATATTCACACACTCGCCACACCATGGTCGGAACCCCGGACCACATGGTGACCCCTTCAGCGGCAATCAGCCCGAGAGCCTTCTCTGGCTCGAACTTGCCCTCAAGCATGATCAGCTTTACTCCCGCAAGCATGCCAACCACCATGGTGGAATGGCAGCCAGCAACGTGAAATAACGGTGCAGTAAACAGCGCAATCATCTGATTCGGAGTGCTCGGGGCCTGAGTTTCGCCAGACAATTCAGCCGAGCGATGTGAGAGGTGCATGGCCGAAGCTGTCGAGACGCAAGCGGTGTTCTGAAGATTCGCAATCATGCTCCGATGTGAACTGATTGCCCCTTTCGGTTTGCCAGTCGTACCAGAGGTATAAAAAATCACTGCTGGGTCTGACTCAAGAATTTCAACATCAGGAAACGCCGAGGTGGGCTGAGCAGTGAGCTCAGAAAACTCGTGAATCTGTGGCCCGCCTGATTGCAACAATCCGAAATCAGCCGGATCTGCGTCTATTAGATACACATGCTGAAGGTGAGGAAGTTCGTGGACTTGGTCGGCGATACGCTCAAATCGCTTCCTGTCAGCCACTAAAACTTTCGACCCTGAATCTTGGAGCCCGTACATGAGTTCCTCTGTAGTCCACCAGCCGTTGAGTCCAACGAGAACTGCGCCAATATCTACAGTGCCCCAAAAAGCCAGGCACCACTCGGGTGAATTCTGTGCAAGAACCGCCACCCGATCACCGTGAACTACAGCAGCTTGTTCTACGAGCAACTGACTCACTGAGTTGGCTTGAGAAAGAAACTCCGAAAAGGTGATTCTGCGATCTCCAAAAACAAGAAACTCTCGATCAGCGTGCATTGCGCCAAAAGCTGCGACTTCTCGCAGACTCGAGAAGCGATTTTTATACGTCTTCATCACGATGCCATCAACAGTGTCGGTGACAACCTCAAACTGCCCGCCCGGAGCAGTGAGCTGCCCTCGGATCTGCCGAAGCGAATCAGAGGACTCTTGGTAACTTTGGGCGTTAGTCATGGCTAGGCCAACTGCTCAATCACGTAGTCCACGCATACGGTGAGTGCTGCAACATCAGATGGTTCAATGGCAGGGAACATAGCCACACGAAGCTGGTTCTTACCAAGCTTTCGGTAGGGCTCAACATCAATCAGTCCATTGTCCCGCAGCACTGCAGCAACCAATGCAGCGTCGATGCTTTCGTCGAAGTCCACCGTTGCTACTACATGGGAGCGCTTTGCCGGGTCTGTAACAAAGGGGGCTGCATGGGAATGAGCATCTGCCCAGTCGTATACCGAAGCCGCTGACTGATCACAACGAGAAGCAGCAAACTCTAAGCCGCCGTTCTCGTTCACCCAGCGGACCTGCTCAGTGGCAAGAAATATTGTTGCCAAAGAAGGGGTGTTATAGGTCTGGTCTTTGCGGGAGTTTTCTAATGCAGTACCTAGGTCAAAGAATGCGGGCACCCATCGGTCGCTCGCAGCAATCCGCTCTATTCGCTCGATAGCTTTCGGGGAGCACGCTGCAAGCCAAAGCCCACCATCAGAAGCGAGGCACTTCTGGGGTGCGAAGTAGTACACATCAACTTGATTGGGGTCGAACCGCAACCCGCCGGCCGCCGAGGTTGCATCAACAAGCACGAGCGAATCGGCATCGGCGCCCTCTGGTCGCTGAAGACCCATGGCAACCCCAGTTGAGGTTTCGTTGTGAGTCAGGCAATACGAGTCGATTCCGGCGGTACCGACTGCCTCTGGGTGATCGCCGGGTTCGGCTGAGATGATCTGCGGGTCGCCAAGATGTGGGGCTGCAGCAGCCGCTTTGCCGAATTTCGACGAGAACTCACCAAAGTGCAAGTGCTGGCTTCGACTCTCAATCAGACCAAAGGTGGCAGCATCCCAAAAAGCTGTGCTGCCGCCATTGCCAAGCAAAACCTCATAGCCGTCGGGCAACGAAAACATCTCTGCCAAGCCGTTGCGCAGTTCGCTTACCTTGAAACGGACTGCAGCCTGTCGGTGACTCGTGCCAAGAAAATGCCCTGCAGAACCAGCCAACATCTCAACGGCATCTGGCCGAACCTTTGATGGGCCACAGCCAAAGCGGCCGTCATGTGGGAGGAACTCGTCTGGGATGGGGATATCAGGAATGCTCACAGTCATAGAGTCTCGCGGGCTGAGCGGATTTGAGCGAACCCGTTTCTGTCACTTGGGTCAACTTCGTTTCTGTCACTTGGGTCAACTTCGTTTCTGTTGCTTGGGTCAACTTCGTTTCTGTTGCTTGGGTCAACCCGGTATCTTCTCAAGTATGAATACATCCACAAGAATTGCCCGACGCGTTGCCGCAATCACTCCTTCCGCCACTTTGGCCGTTGATGGCAAGGCAAAAGCACTCAAGGCTGCCGGCGAGCCGGTCATTGGCTTCGGTGCCGGAGAACCAGACTTTGCAACCCCTGATTACATTGTCGAAGCTGCCGCCGCAGCATGCCATGACCCCAAAAACCATCGGTATACACCGGCACCTGGCCTTCCAGAGCTGCGTGCAGCCGTTGCGGCCAAGACGCTCCGAGACTCAGGTGTTCAGATCGCCCCCGAGCAAGTAGTGATTACAAACGGAGGTAAGCAGGCGGTGTATTCGGCCTTTACTGTGCTGATTGAGGAAGGGGATGAGGTGCTCCTGCCAGCGCCATTCTGGACCACCTACCCCGAGCCAATTGCTCTAGCTGGTGGTGTCCCGGTTATTTTGCAGACCGACGAGTCGACTGGATTTCGGGTCACCGTTGAGCAACTTGAGGCGGCTCGAACTCCCAAAACAAAGCTGCTGGTATTTGTTTCTCCTTCAAACCCGACGGGGGCTGTTTACCCGGCAGATCAGATCAAAGAGATAGGCGAGTGGGCACTTGAGCACGGCATTATTGTGGTCGCAGACGAGATTTATGAGCATCTGGTCTACGGCGACGCAGTTCACCACAGCATTCAGGCACTTGTTCCTGAACTCGCAGATCAATGCGTCATCCTCAATGGAGTCGCCAAGACGTATGCCATGACTGGGTGGCGCGTAGGCTGGTTAATTGGGCCTGCTGACGTGGTTAAAGCAACCACTAATCTGCAAACTCACCTCACATCGAATGTGTGCAATGTGGCCCAACATGCAGCTCTCGCAGCAGTGCAGGGTGACCTCAGTGCGGTAGATCAAATGCGTACCGTCTTTGATCGCAGGCGGCAGAGCATGCATCGCATGCTGAACGAAATCCCCGGAGTCAGCTGCATCTCGCCAGAAGGCGCGTTCTACGCATACCCAAACCTCACGGGGCTTCTGGGAGTAGATCTTGCTGGTCGAACTGCAACCACCACAGTAGAGCTTGCTGACCTAGTGCTCGAAGAAGTCAAAGTGGCATTCGTCCCGGGTGAAGCCTTTGGAACTCCCGGATACGGAAGGTTTTCGTTTGCTCTTGGTGACGAAGACCTTGCAGAGGGGATCTCACGCATCGCTGCGCTAGTCAACGGCTTGGCGTGAGTGATTCAGAGCTCTCTCAAGAAGCACCCTTCGGGTCCTGGGCATCTCCGCTAAGCCCGCTTGCAGCCGCCGCTGGGTCCTCTCGTTTTGGTGAGCTCGTCATACTTGGGCCTGAGGTTCTCTGGCTGGAGTCTCGGCCGGGCTATGCCCGACCTTGTGCGCTATTCGTGTCCAATCCAGAGGATGCACTCAGCGAAGAGTTTCTGCCTGGGGCTCAGATTTCGGCACGAAGCAGAGTAAATGAATACGGCGGTGGTTCCTTCTGGGTTCACCGCGACCCTCGGTCTGGCGGTCAACTTTTTTTCGTTCACGCAGAGACTCAGCGTCTGATGATTGTGGGAGCAGATGCTCGCCCCCAAGAGCTTCCCGGCGCTGCCGAACCCACAGTCCAGAAAGGCCAGCCAGCACGATATGCATCAGGTGTGGTCACCCCTGATGGCAACTGGGTGATCTGCGAGCGAGAGTCAACGCAGCTATCTGCTGCTGATAACTCGCCGCAGCAGCCGCTCGAAGTGGTGAATGAGGTCGTAGCGGTGTCGACCACGGCTGCCCTAGAAGTTGTGCTGCTCAGTGCCGGTCATACCGGGTCTGGAGACTTTACCGCCGGACCAAAGCTGTCGCCTGATGGCATGTGTCTTGCCTGGTTGCGTTGGGATCACCCAGATATGCCTTGGGACGCAGCAGAGCTATGGGCTGCAAACCTGCAGTACGGCCTTGATGGAAGTGTCGAACTGACGGAACATCGGCGTGTGGCGGGCGGCCACGAGGGCGGTCGTAACCGAGGGCTCAATCGAGCAGTGTCCGTTAGCCTGCCCGAATGGTCACCCGATGGGCACCTCTGGTGGTGTGATGATTCGAGCGACTGGTGGCACCTGTATTGCTCAGAGATCGCTGGCCTGCCCGATCAAGGTGCTGGAGACGTTGCTCGCCCGTTGATCGAGGGAGCGCAGGAAGAGGTCGGGGAGCCACGTTGGGTAGCTGGCGGTTCGCGCTACGGGTTTACTGACAACGGCTTGGTGATATTTGCTGCAATATCCGGAGGGTTTGATTCTTTATGGAGCTTCAACCCGCTCACGTTGGAACGCGAGTTGCTGCCTGGCCCACGGTTTACTTCAGTTGACGTTCTGAAAGTCGAGGGCTCTACGGTGGCAGTGGTCGCAGGCTTGCCCGATCAGCCAATCTCGGTATGGCATATTGATCTTGAATCAGGCAGAGCGACTGACCTGCGATCCCTTCATGAATCTGCGCTGACCCCAGATTGGATTGCTACCCCTCAGGCCATCACTTTTGCTACCGACAGTATTGCTACCGATAGTATTTCTACCGACAGTATTGCTACCGACAGTATTGCTATCCCTGTTGCCACTGCACACGGATTGTTTTATCCACCCAAAAATCCTAGTTTTCATGGTCCAGCCACCGAGTTACCTCCACTGCTTGTTCGAATTCATGGTGGCCCAACTGCCGCATCACGAGCGGAGTACTCGCCAAGCGTTGCGTTCTGGACGACTCGAGGTTTTGCAGTAATGGACGTTAACTATCGGGGTTCAACTGGATACGGTCGTCGCTACCGAGACCTACTTCGACAGCAATGGGGAGTATCCGATGTGCAGGACTGTATTGCTGCAGCCCGAGCACTTGCCGACCTTGGCTTGGTTGACCCGCACCGTTGCGTCATCCGTGGCGGCTCCTCGGGTGGTTTCACCGCACTTGCAGCCCTTTGTTTTCAAAAAGAGTGGGGCTTCGATCAAACGTTTCGCGCTGGCTGCAGTCTGTATGGAGTGACCGACCTTGCAGCTCTCGCTGCCGATACTCACAAGTTTGAATCTCGCTACCTAGACGGTCTCGTTGGTCCGCTGCCAGAGTCTGCCGAAATCTATCGCCAACGTTCGCCTCTGTTTCACGCCGAGCACCTGACCCAACCAGTGCTGTTACTCCAAGGGGCCGAAGACAAAGTCGTACCTCCGGCACAGGCTGAAGTCCTTGTGGCAGCTATGAAGGAAAATAACGTTCCGCATGCATACGTGTTGTTTGAGGGAGAAGGCCACGGCTTCTTGCGCAAAGAGACGGTGATTCGTGCCCTCGAAACTGAGCTGGCGTTTTACGGGCAGGTTCTCGGATTCGTTCCAGATGGCAACCTGAACCCCGTCGAAGGGCTTGTCGGTTGGCCGCCTGACCCAAGCTCAGGCAGGATGGGGGCATGAGAGTTTTAGTAACAGAGAAAATTGCTGATGGTGGGCTACAACGTTTGCGTGATGCAGGCCATGAAGTTGATGTTCAAGAAGGGCTGACTCCCGAGGAGCTTCTCGTTGCTATTCCAGGCGCCCATGCACTCATTATTCGCTCGTCAACTCAGGTAACAGCTCCGGTTTTTGCTGCAGGCACCGACTTGATTGCTGTCGGTAGAGCTGGGATTGGGCTCGATAATGTCGACGTTGTGGCCGCCACTGAGCATGGCGTCATGGTGGTGAACGCCCCGCAGTCAAACACGTTGTCTGCCGCCGAGCACACCATGGCCCTATTGCTTGCACAGGCTAGAAATGTTCCTCAGGCCAGTGCTGCACTTAAGGCCGGACGCTGGGAGCGCTCAAAGTGGACTGGTGTTGAACTCTCTGACAAAACCCTTGGGATTATTGGCCTTGGTAGAATCGGCAAGCTAGTTGCCCAACGAGCGTTGGCCTTTGGCATGAAGTTGGTTGCTTACGACCCGTTCGTATCTGAGGATCGGGCTCGGCAGCTCAGCGTGCAATTACTTTCATTAGAAGAACTGATGGCGCAGTCGGACTTTATAACCCTGCACCTAGCGAAAACCCCCGAGACTGCAGGTTTGATCGGCACCGAGATGTTGAGTCTCGCAAAGCCTTCCCTCAGAGTCATCAACGTGGCCCGCGGTGGAATCATCGACGAGCAGGCCCTAGCCGACGCAATCTTAGAAGGGCGCGTGGCGGGTGCAGGATTTGATGTGTTCGCAACTGAGCCGTGCACTGATTCGCCCCTGTTTGCGCTCGACTCTGTAGTAGTGACACCGCACCTTGGAGCCTCAACAGCCGAGGCACAAGATAAGGCCGGCGACACCATTGCAGATATGGTGCAATTAGCCTTAGCTGGTGAGTTTGTGCCTTACGCAGTCAATGTTTCTGCAGCTGAAGCAGCAGAGGTTGTGCGGCCGTACCTTTCGCTCGGAGAGCGGCTCGGCCGGATCTTTGCTGGACTTTGCGGGCAGATGTCACAGGGACTCGAGATTGAGTACCAAGGACAAATTGCCGAGTACGACACACGTATTCTGACGCTTTCTTTGCTCAAAGGGTTCTTTGGAGCCACCACCGGTGGGCCAGTTTCTTATGTGAACGCCCCACAAATTGCCGAGGAACAAGGCATCGAAGTTCGACCAACCTCTACGACAACCGCCCGTGATTATGTCAACCTGATCACTGTGCGCGGCGGAGGACACAGCTTGTCTGGCACCTTGGTGGGGCTGAAGTCAGTTCAGACCCTTGTCATGATTGACGAGTACACCATTGATGTGCCGCCAGCCGAACATCTTTTAGTAGTGCGAAACACCGACCAGCCAGGAATGATTGGCAAAGTCGGCTCCCTAGTTGGTGCAGCCGATGTGAATATTGCCGATATGGCAGTGGGCTCCTCACCAGAGGGTGATAAGTCCATCATGGTGCTTGCGACAACTGAGTCGGTTCCGGAATCTGTGCTTGAGGCTTTGCGCCAGACCGATGGGGTGGTCTCAGTAGCTGCTGTCGGCTAACGAGCAGAGGAGCGAGTACTCGGCATCCATGCCGGCCTAGTTGCTTCATACGAGGTGATCTCCGCCTCGTGTATCAACGTCAGGCTGATGTCATCAAGGCCGTTCAAGAACCTGTGTTGAATTGAATCCTCGAGCGGAAAATCGACGAGTAGGTCGAGTCCGCTGACCTCTAAGGTTCGCATCTCAATATCGATCACTATTTCGAGTGTGGGGTCGGCGGCAACAGCGTCTAATAGTTGTCGACCTACCTCGGCAGAAACCTGAACGGGTACTAGGCCGTTCTTGGTGGAATTATTGCGAAAAATGTCGCCGAATCGTGGCGAAATAACTGCAGCAAAGCCGTATTGCTGTATGGCCCACACTGCATGTTCTCGACTGGAGCCAGTACCGAAGTTTGGCCCTGCTACAAGCACTGAGGCCCCAGAGAACTTGGTCTGATTGAGCACAAAATCTTTATCGTCGCGCCACTCCGAAAAGAGGCCCTTCTCAAAACCAGTGCGTTCAACTTGCTTGAGCCAATCGCTTGGAATGATCTGATCTGTGTCTACATCGGAAC
>JBBDMQ010000020.1:0-1555 GCA_040878245.1 Microthrixaceae bacterium | reverse complement strand
TGCAGACTCCCGCTCCATGTGCCTTTGCTGTGTACCAGTGGAGGCGAAGCCACCGGTATATGAGTTATCGACCGTTAAGGACAAACCTTGAGCAATTTCCTACAAAAATATATTGAATACCTTACTCAACTGGTTTTGGTGGTACGGATAGAGGATGCAGTTATTTATCGAGCCCTACTTGAGCATGAGCGGGATTCTTGCCGAAGAAGGCCTTCTTTTCCTCGGTGAGGACTTTTTGCCTTGGATTGTGCTGGCACTTGGTGCGGCAATGGTGGCAGGTAATGCATTGGCGATCCTTCGTCCGCCTAGCAGCCGATCTGCTCACCCAGAGACCGCTAGCCCAGAGACCTCTAGCCCAGAGACCGCCGAGCAGCGGCCCCCGTTACTCCGAGCACTGGTCATGATTGGTATCGGATCAGTAGCAAGTATTTGGGGAATTGCCAGCTTGGTGTCTTAGTCGCGGGCGCTTGCGCAACTCAGCGTCTGTGCCGCAATGAGTTGAGAGAGTTTTTCAATATCTTCCTCTAAGACCAAACGATTGAACTCTGCATTACCAGTCTCGGCAATCACCCCATCAATCACGCATTCGGCCAGTTCTTTGGGTAATCCGGTCTCTACGATTTGCGAGATCACTTCCTCACGAAGTCCGCCAAAGCTCAGCTTGGCTTCCTTATCTGGGCAGCGAGTTCCGACCTTTGGCACTGTCAGTTCCACAAGGTACGTCACTACTGCGTTATCAATGCAGGGTCCACCCCGTAGAAATGCCGTGTGGCCGTCTCCTTCATAAGTCAACAGTTCCGCCGATTCCAGTGCGGCAGTCATCTGCTCTGCCCAAACATAGGGAGTAGCAGGGTCTCCAAGGGTTCCAACCACCAGCACAGTGGGTGATCCCTTTCCAGTTATCTCAGGTAGTGGGTTGGCAGCTTGAGGCCAGCCCAAGCAGCCGAGTGTTGCCCACCCCAGAGCTTGACCAAAGGTGGGGGCGGCTGCCTGTATTCGATCGGCTGCCTGTTGGCTTTGTTCAACGGTTGGACGCTCGGAGGAGTCAGCGCAACTCACCATGGCCTGTGCAGCCCCCGAGTTATCAAAGCTGCCATCAGGCTGCCGACCCAACTGCTTGTCGACTAATGACAAGAGTAACTGTCCGCCACCCGAGTTGATATCTCGAATTGCCTCGGCCGCAGTGCCCCAGAGCGAGGTGTCATACAGCGCTGTCGCTAAACCAATATCAAACAGATCTACGCCCAGAGATCGAGTGCCGCTGCCAGTTTTTACCTGAACTGGCTTACTTTCAAGGGCTTCTCTGGTTGCCATGATCTTGGCGGCGGAGTCGGGTCCGAGGGCACAGCTTTTATCTGCATTGCAGGCCGTAACAAAGTTGGACAGAGTATTTTCAAACCCTTGGGCTTGAGCTAGCGCTTCTTCTTCTGGAGTTGAATCCGGGCTTACTGAACCGTCAAGAACAAGCGCACGGGAGTTCTCCGGGTACAAGGTGGCATAGACGGCCCCAATGGCAGTTCCATAGGAGAAGCCTAAGTAGGTCAGCTTCTCGTCA
>JBBDMQ010000019.1:0-1561 GCA_040878245.1 Microthrixaceae bacterium | reverse complement strand
TGCCGAGCAGCAGTTCGTTCTCTGTCAGTGACGCTCCACTCGGGCAGGCCTACGGCATACCTACAGAAGCAGGCCTGCATGCAATTGAGTTGCTCGCAACCACAGAAGGGGTCCTGCTCGATCCTGTGTACACCGGCAAAGCATTTGGTCACTTGCTGCAGTTGGTGGCTCAAGGCGAGCTAGATATAAACAAAGACGTGGTGTTTGTTCACACTGGCGGCAGCCCCGGACTGTTTGCCTACTCGCCAATCTTTGGGCGCTGACTTTCTACTCATCAGTGGCTGCTCAGACGGAAGACCAGACAGCGTTAGGTATCCAACTCCACCGTGATTGCTGCTGCCATGCGTGCCGCGCGCTCTCTCGCAAGTTCAAGATTTTGATCCGCTGCGATGCATACCGCCAAGCGCCGACTGCCCTCACATATGGGCTTTGAGAACAACCGCACCTGCGACTCTGGTTCGCTCAGAGCCTCGGTTAAACCTACAAATTTAGGGATCCCAGTTCCATGACCAAGAATCGGAACTGAAGCCGCTGGAATTCGCAGTTCAATCGGCGGCACCGGTAGGCCCAAGATGGCTCGCGCATGCACCGCAAACTCACTCATATTTAGACTCGCCAACGTGACTAAGCCGGTGTCGTGCGGGCGAGGACTGACCTCGGAAAAGATGATCTCGTCTCCGCGAACAAAAAGTTCCACTCCAAAGATTCCCCAGCCACCAAGGCTGGCCACTACACGCAATGCAATCTCCTGAGCCTTCTCCCAAGCTGCTGCAGACATTGCCATGGGCTGCCATGACTCTCGATAGTCGCCATCTTTTTGTATATGACCAATTGGTGGACAGCACTGCATGCCGTTGACCGCCGAGACGGTAAGAACGGTGATCTCGTAGTCGAATGGGATGAATCCCTCCAAGATGCAGCGGCCCGCTCCGCTACGTCCCCCCTCCTGGGCATTTTCCCAAGCTCGGTCAAGATCGCTTTCGGCTCGAAGTACCGTTTGCCCCTTGCCACTTGAAGACATAATCGGCTTGAGAACAGCTGGAAAACCGATGTGCTCAGCTGCTTGTGCGAGCTGAGTGCGAGTCTCTACAAATCGATAATGCGAGGTCGGAATCTGCAACTCTTCGGCCACAAACCTTCGAATTCCCTCGCGGTTCATCGTTAAGTCAGCTGCCCGAGCAGTAGGCACAACTCGGTACCCCTCGGACTCAAGTTTGAGAAGCTCTTGAGTAGCGATCGCTTCGATTTCAGGAACTATGAGGTGCGGCTGCTCAAGCTCAACCACTCGTCGAAGTTCATCCCCATCGAGCATCGAGAACACGTGACTTCGGTGAGCGACCTGCATTGCTGGCGCAGACTCGTATCGGTCACAGGCAATCACCTCGCAGCCCATGCGCTGCAACTCAATTGCGACCTCCTTGCCCAGCTCGCCGGCACCTAGCAACATAACTCGTGTGGCGGATACAGAAAGCGGCGTCCCTAATTCCATTGTAAAGCTGTAGCACGCGATTGCATCCCGCCACCATCTCACTACCCATCTCACTGCCCAGCCCCCCACCAC
>JBBDMQ010000018.1:0-8349 GCA_040878245.1 Microthrixaceae bacterium | reverse complement strand
GGTGTATCTTCCTAGGTCGATTAGTGCTGAACAATCCAGGCCAGCAAGTAGCCAAGGCTATTGGATGAACAGTGCATCAGCACCGGTGCCATCAGACTGCCTGAACGGTTACGCAACCACGACAGGCCCATTCCTGCAAGTCCGGTTCCAAAAACTCCCGCAGCAATGGCAAGCACCTGGCCCACAGACCCGGGTAGTAGATCACGGAAAACCGGGTTGACCTTATTCACGTTCCACGCGGGCAGAACATGCCATAAACCAAAGAGTAAGGCCGCCAAAATATCGGCTCGCAATGCTCCATTTGCATGTCTTGTGAAGCGCCCCCGGAACATGGCTGGAAGCACGCCGCGAAAGGCAATTTCTTCCATGAGCACTGTTCCGAGCGGAACTATGATCAGAGTTTCCCAAGCCAAAGCACCCAGAGAAATATTGGCTCGGCTGTCTTGGAACAGGCCGTTGGTAAACGGAATAGCGAGCCCGATGAGATAGATGCTCAGCAGTAATGCAGAGGCCGCACCCCCCCATCGCAAACCGCTTTGCACTTTTCTAGGTTCAAGCCCGAGGCCATCAAGGCTTTGCCGGTCCCAGCGAATGGCAATAAGCAGTAACAGCCCTGCCACGGTCAGATTCCAAGGCACATAAGCCCAAGATGGTATGACCTCGTTGGCCATTATGTTTGAGGTCAGCAGTGTGAGCAGGACTACAAACAGTGCCCAAGGATGCGAGGAACTGTTGAGCGTTGGGACTCGGCTGAGCTCGCTCGGTTCAGTCACGGCCCTAACGATACTCCGGCGCGACGAAGCACAAGTTGCGCTGCGGAGTGCCCGCACATGCCGTGAACACCCCCACCAGGAGGAGTAGAGGAGGAGCATAAATACACCCCGGGCATTGGGGTTTCCCACGGGTGCACAGACAGCACCGGGCGGGCTACAAATTGCCGCAGGTCTGAAACTCCACCAGTGATATCGCCGTTGATGTAGTTGGCGTTATGAGCCTGCATTGCTGCGGGGCCCATTGCATGACGTGCCAAAATCAGGTCTCGAAACCCTGGGGCAAAGCGTTCGACCTGCGCTTCGATCCGAGTGGTCATGTCCACCTCCGACCCTGACGGTACGTGGCAGTAAGCCCAGAAAGTGTGCTTTCCGGCAGGTGCTCGGCTGGGGTCGAATAGGGATTGCTGTGCGGCAAGTAGAAATGGCCGGTCAGAGATTCGGCCTTGAGTAGCGGCGAGTTCTGATTCACGAACCTCGTCAAAACTGCCGCCAATATGGATCGTGGCGGCTCGCGATACTTGGGGATCTTTCCAAGGGACGGGGCCATCTAAAGCCCAGTCAAGTTTGAACACGCCGGGTCCGTGACGAAACTTGGTGAGCGATCGGCGATAGCGCGCTGGCATTCGGTCACCTGCGAGCTCAATGAGTTGACGGGGGGTGATATCGCAAAGCACTGCTCGAGCGGAAGGTAGTTCTCGAAGCGAGTTAACTGGCTCATCGCAGCGAAGTTCGCCGCCAGCTTGAAGAAGCAGTCTGACAAGTGCATCTGCGATGGATTGCGACCCACCCTGAGCGAGGGGCCACCCCACGCTATGACCAAGGATGCCAAGCAGCATTCCAACTCCGGCCGTCGCAGCAGCAGAAAGCGGCAGAACTGAATGCGCCGCAAGGCCAGCAAAGAGAGCGGCTGCTTCTTCACTGCCAAACTTTGACTGGCTCAGCGACTCAGCTGAGCGAACCCCGTGACGTGCAAACCTTGCTAACGCAATGGGATGTGCGGGAGGCAAATTGAGCGGCGCTAATACCGAGTCGGTTAGAGAAAATCCTGCTTGTACCGAGGGCTTAAAAAGGTTGATCCAAGCCTTGCCGTCTTGGCCCAGTCCTGCAGCAGTATCCGTAAGTGAGCGTTCCAGCATGACTGCCCGGTCAGGTCGCAGCGTATGTGCCAAGGGTGCGTCTGGTTGGATCCAGGTGATTCCGGCAGATTCCAAATCCAGATCTCTGAGGGCTGCCGAGGCCAGACCAAGTGGGTGGATCGCTGAACACACATCGTGAACGAAACCGGGCAGGGTAAGTTCCTCACTCCTCGTGCCACCGCCCGGGCGTTGCTTCGCCTCGTAGACAACGACTCTCCAGCCGGCTCGAGCAAGGGTGATGGCGGCCACCAGACCATTGGGTCCTGCTCCAACAACAATTGCGTCCCAAGTTTTCTCCACGCCTACAGACTATGTCTGCGGGCTTGGTCCTCGTCTGCGCTCAAACTCCTGCTAGCAGTTTCGAGAATGCTCCGGCTGGGGCGTTCACACTGTGGCAGTTGTTCTGCGCTCGGGTATTTGGGCCCTCGGGGCATGGCTGATCGCGACTCGTGGACCAGATAGCAATTCGAGCGAACCCGAGTGTGGTTGCTTGGCTTCTTACGTACGCTGCGTCTTCTAGGGTGAACACTTCTCCGTAGATGTCGTTCTGTCCGATCATGGGAATCACCCCAATCAGCGCATAGCGCTGGGCAGAGGTAAGGGTTGGGTAGAGCGGAGCAATTTGGTTATGAGTTGCGGTTGCTGCTTCAACCGCCCAGATGCCCATCTTCCCTTGGGCTGAGCCCAGTCCATAATCCATCGTCATGATGTCGATCGAGGAGAGCACCACCCCGGCGTTCACCGCAGAGCGCACCACGGCGAGACCTGAAGTTGTCAGCCCGTAGGGCATAACTGGCAGAGTGAGTGTGACATCTAGCTTTCGATTTGCCGCTCGTGCACGCTGCTGCAGAATCGCGATTGCTGCTGATCGGCGCTGAACCGAAACTGCATCATTCGCCGCTTCGCCTTCAATGTCGAAGTCAATTGACGTCAGTTTGTAGGCATCGATGACCGCCTGATACTCATCAGCAAGTGCTTGAACAGTCGAGCAGGTCAGCGCGAGTTCTTTATTCGCTGCACCGCCGAATGACATGATCACGTCGCCCCCGGCTGCCCGTAGCGCAGCAATCTGTGGTGCCATAAATTTGGAATCCCGGTCGTAGTAACCGCCCCAAGATGCACGGCAGGGAGTTGCGGCAGAGACAATGAAGGCCAGTGTGAGTTGTCGGGTTGAGCGTGTGGCTGCAGTAGTCACCAGATCTGGGGTAGGCCAGTTTGTGGCATCTACGTAAGGTGAGTACGGAACTCCTATAGGGCCATTTGGCAAAGTTGGAAGCGTGGCGGGCGGGCTCGGCACGGTTGTGGTCGTTGGCCCAGTTGTTGATGGCTGGGGTGCTGGAACGGTTGCCGTTACTGAGCAGGATTTGTTGTTTACCTGGCAAGAGGTTGGTATGCCTTGGCGAGAATCTCCGACTGCCGAGATTCCAAAGGTGACCGACGAGCCCGCAGCTACGGTGCCGTTCCAACTCTCGTTACTCACCTGATGAGTTGAGCCGGTTGAGTTTGCAACGCCGTTCCAGATTGAGGCTATGGCAAGCGAAGAGTTGAACGAGGTCGACCACGAGGACCATGTGGTAGGCCCAGGGTTGGTGATGGTGATGTCGGCGTTGTAGCCCGTTACCCAATCAGAGGTGATTGCCATGGTCAGGGTCGGTTGAGCTGAGCCAGCCGGCACAGTGGTGGTGGTGGGTCGGTTGCTGGTGGTGGTGGGTCGGATGGTGGTGGTGGGCGCCGTGGTGGTGGTGGGCGCCGTGGTGGTGGGCGCCGTGGTGGTGGGTCGGATAGCCGCAGGCAGTCCGCAGGAGATGCCATTGAGTTTGCAGTTTGTGGGCCTGACTCCCGGCCCTGCTGCAACGTAGCCAATCACGATGGAACCACCGCTTGGCAGGTTCGGAGCCCAACTCGGTGCATTGACTGTCACTTTTTGAGCAGCCTGCGAACTTAGTTTGCCCCCCCAAAGAGATGAGATTTTGGGTACCAAGTCAAAGGTCAGAACCCATTTGCGTTGGGTAACTCCGGTTGAGTTTTGAACCGTCACGCTGGCTTGGTGACCAGTGACCCAAGAGTTTCCAAGGGCATAGGAGGATGTCATTGGCGCAGCACTCGCCACACCTGTGCCAGCGACAGCGGCCACAAGCATTGTCAAAGTTGCTACTACCGACATCCACGTTCTGATCTGAATCCGCCGCACAAAAATCCCCTTTGTATTGCTCCGCCTCAGAGTTGACCCAGTAGTCAGTCGTATCGGTGCACGCAGGAGTTCTCGGCAGCATCTGCGAGAAGCTTGAGTGATGTTCAATTGAGTTATGACTCGAGTTCTACCTTGACCTCAGACTGGCGGGCAGCACATGCCAAGACGCGTATCTGACCCAAATTGATTCCTGACCGGGTCAGCCGAGCCTTAGGCTGTTCTTAGCCTGCCACCGCAAGTGCTGAAGCCATGATGAAACCGGCCACAGTCACCAGCCCAACTTCACGCCCGCCATTCTTGAAGGCCTCGGGCATCAGAGTGTTTGCGAGCAGGACCAGTATTGACCCGGCTGCGAAGGCTTCAATGATTGCCACCACATCTGCAGAGGCCGAACCTAGAAGCGCATAGCCAATGGTGGCCGCCGCAACACACATAGTCACGACTAGCGCCCAAATTGCCAGGATCCTTCCCCGTGAATGGCCGCCGTTCCGCAGCCCAACCGAGGCTGCGAGACCCTCTGGCATATTCGATAGGAACACCGCAACGACCATCGCGGTACTTACTGTGGAGCCACCGAGCAGCGACAGGCCGATAGCCACTGATTCCGGCACGCCGTCAAGTGTTGCCCCAAGCACTAGTGACGGACCCGACACCGTTTCCCCAACAACTGGATCCTCGCCTTGAGTAAACAATTCAAGTATCCAATCCCCAGCCCAAAACACCAAGGCTCCAGCAATCAGGCCAAAGATGACCGATGGGTCTTCAGTCTCTCGGTATGAGCCAAGCACTAGATCAAACGACACGGCGCTAATCAAAGTGCCAGCGCCAAAACCCATGATGAGCCCGAGTACACGAGAAGACACGGGTACAAAAAAGGCAACAAGCGCACCCACGACTAATGCTGAGGAACCTACAAAGGCCCAAAAGGCTGCTGCTGCCATTGAGCGACCGTAGCCTTGGGCCGAACCTGCACCCAACCCGGGGGCTTCTGATTGCGGGCAACTCAAACCCCATACTGGGGCGGGTTTGCGAACTTCCACATCGTGAAACTGGCGCAGCCAAACTGACAGGACTGAATTCTGTAATTAGCTTGTAGGAATGGACACGCTGATACCAAGAATGAGTGGTTCGACCCCGGCCGACGAGATCGCTGCAGCACTGCAAGCGGCGGGTGCGGTGATTATTGAGCGACTTGTTTCTGAAGAACTGTGTGATCGTTTACAAGCCGAGCTTGAACCGCACCTAGAGGCAACTCAGCCAGGTCGAGATGGGTTCGAAGGCTCACGCACCCGCAGGCCGGGCGCTTTGCTGTCTAGGTTGCCAAGTTCGGTAGAGATGATTGCGCATGAGCTAGTTCTTGATGTGGTTGACAAGGTGCTGTGGGCAGATAAGACCACCTTCCAGCTGCATCTGACTCAGGCAATAGCTATTGGGCCAGGTGAGACTGCACAGCTGTTGCATCGTGATCAATGGTCGTTCGACTTTTTTGAGTTCCCGTCGAACATGGAGGTCGAGGTTTCAACGATCTGGGCTCTCACAGACTTCACCGAAGGTAACGGAGCAACCCGGATCGCTGTTGGTCAAAATGGACTGACCGACGCTCAGGTCGGAGAGCTCACTCATGCAGACACTGTGGCTGCAGAAATGCCGCGTGGGTCGGTGGTGATGTACACGGGCAGAACGGTGCACGGTGGGGGAGCCAATACATCCGACGCTGATCGTGTTGGAATAAATGTTGATTACGTACTGGGCTGGCTTCGTCAAGAAGAGAATCAGTACTTGTCGGTCCCCAAGGAGATTGCTGCCGAGCTGCCCGAAAATGTGCAGCGCCTGATGGGGTATCAGATGGGGGCATATGCCCTGGGCTATATGGACGACCTGAGGGATCCGATTCGATTCTTAAAAGAGGCTGATCCAGAGGAAGATGACCGACCTAGCTTTGATATCAAACGTTAAACAGGTCAGAAGATCCGGTGACAAGTCACCCGGCGCTGTGGCCGCCCGATCCGGCGCTGTGGCCGCCCGATCCGGCTTAGGCGCCGCCTGATCCAGTTTTGTGGCTGCCCGATCCAGCTTTGTGGCTGCCCGATCCAACTTAGGCGCCGATAATCGACGGAATCCGAAGCTTTTCGGCGCCTAAGATTTGGGGGTGAGCGATTTGGGGGTGAGCGATTTGGGTCTGCGGTTGACCCGTTTAGGGGGGAGCTTCGTGCAGATTGTTTCGGCTGTG
The DNA here is from genome assembly GCA_040878245.1 of Microthrixaceae bacterium. Classification (GTDB taxonomy): domain Bacteria; phylum Actinomycetota; class Acidimicrobiia; order Acidimicrobiales; family Microtrichaceae; genus IMCC26207. The sequence goes on along the minus strand of JBBDMQ010000018.1, from coordinate 2,019 downwards.
ATTCATGCAGTTGCGGCTGCACCAGCTATTGCTGCTGCTGCTGCTGTTGTTGCTGCTGAATAGTGCTGATTCCCTGAGGTTGGGATTTGCGGGCAATTGTGACTAAATCTACGGGCACGAGTCCCGGCTCTGCAGCGCTGCCTAACAGTCGAGAACTGCCTGCGCTCAACCTTCTAATCTCAACTTGTGGAACCACGGTGGACTGTGCTGGACCAAGGAATACTCCACGAAGGGGTTGGACGTCATCGTAGGAACGCCCGTGACCGATCTTGACATGCCGCTCTCCAACGGATTGCCCATTCGTGGGGTCAAGTGCTAACCATCCCCAACCCGGGACGGCAACCTCTACCCATGCATGTGTCTCTACTAGAACCATGTCTTCAGAGGTGTCGATGCCCTCTGCATCGGAGGTCGTGAAGAGGTACCCCGAGACGTAGCGTGCTGGAATCCCGACGGCTCGGCACATGGTCACTGTTAGGTGAGCAAAGTCTTGGCACACTCCCACTCCGCCCTTGAGTACGTCGTTCACTTCAATACCAACCGAGGTCGATCCTGCTGCGTATCGAAGGTGACTGCCAACGAATCGATGGATAGCGAGTGCTGCACCTACAACGTCCGGCCCACCTAACTTTGCTTGCCGTAAAGCTAACTCGCTTACCTCTGCGCTTCCGTCGGTATGTCGGTCTCTTTCGAGGTACTCAATATGGGCATCAATAAACGACGGTCCAGAAAGGTCGGCCATAGTGGTCGAGGCGATCGGTAGTGGCCGCAGCGATGTCTCTACGGCTGCCTCGGCTGTTACCACCATGGTTGAATGATCGGCTCGCACGCCAAACGTGTCGACTCGGGTTCCCCACGAGTCGACATAGCTATAGACACGCGCTGACGGGTCAATCGTGACGCGATACTCCAAGAGTCGCTGGTACTCGTCAGTCAGCGGACAAGCTCGAAGTTCGTTATGAGACTCTGAGACGTCTTCGGTATATGCGAAAACTGACCGATACCGAATATCAAGTCGCATTACAGATCCTCTCGCTTGACCATCGTCAACCCCAGTGAACCTGGCACTAGGTGTACAGAATGCAGATCAAGTTCAACACGGTAAAGGAAACACTCTGCTGCAACTGCAGAGGCAACGTCTTGTATCTGCGCCTCAATCAGCATTAGTGCCGCCTCAAGGTCAATCTCGAGTAGTTCAGTTGCTGAGGTGAACTCCAGTTCGGCTCTTACTCGTCCCAACAGTCGAAGAGATAGTGAGCGCTGTTCGGGTTGAGACTGCGTGAGGTCGCCCAAAATGGTCTCGGCCCGAAGCAGTGAGAATAAAACGCTACGAGGAAGGGTGGGTGACAGCATGAGTAGTTCCACAACCGCAGCCACATCTAGGTCACGGTATTGGCGGCGGTACGCCTGCAATGCCGAAGCAGACCGCAGGGTTGCAAACCATTCATGTACGGCATCGTCTTTATGTCGAGGGTGACGAATTCGCAGTGCCCGAACCCCCATCTCTGCCCGCTCGAGCAACATGCCTAGCGTAAAGAATCGCCACGCGTCCTCTCTTGACCAAGTCTCGTTTGCAATGCCGATGATCGACTGGATCCCTTTACTCACAAAGCCGTAGAGCTGATGAGGTTGCCGGGCAAGGTCAAGCGATAGGTTCCGTGCCGACAATTCAAGATGAAACAGATTAAGAGCCTCCCAGAGTTCCATGGGTAGGTGCTCGCGAACGCCGCGAGCGTTATCACGAGCCTGAGCAACGCAGGCGGTTATCGATCCACGGTTCTCTTTGTCTCGCACCAAAAAGTCAGACACTGCTTTCCCGGTGAGCGGGTTGCCCTCGCCTGAGAAGTCCTCGGCTAACCCTACGGCCTGCAACACATCTGACCAGGCAGCAGTTTCTTCGCCTGGTGTCGCTTCTAGTAGCCGGTGGTAGGTCACATCCAGCAGTCGGGCCGTATCCTCCGCACGCTCAAGATACCGTCCTGACCAAAACAGATACTCGGCGGTTCGAGCAAGCATCAT
>JBBDMQ010000017.1:903-8364 GCA_040878245.1 Microthrixaceae bacterium | reverse complement strand
TACTGAGCAGCAGATTGGTTGTTCGGCTCGCCTCCGGCCGTAGCGTCAATCGCTCGAGCAAGCTCTGCAAAGGCTGCTTCTCGCTGTCTGACAAGAGTCTGTTGCAAGAGTTCAGCTGGCGATCCTACGCCCAACTTACTGACCTCTATCCTGCTGGCCAGCAACAACTTCGGAAGGTCCCCTATCAGGACATCCAGATCTCGGACCTGCGAACTGATAGAGCCGAAATCACGCATTTGCTGAATCAGTTCCTTGCGTTGAGCAGACGGAAAAACCGCACCGCCCAAACTCAGTAGCGAGCGCGCCCTTCGCAGAGCCACCCGCAAAGAATGCAAGTCTTCAGGGTCTTGATCGGTAAGAACAGATTGTTCAAAACTGCGAAACTGCTGCAGGTACTCATCAAGCAAGAGCGGCAAAACTCGTCCAGCGGGTTGCTGCCGGTCAGCCGCATTCATAATTCAGCTTAAAGTCGCCGCTGGAACTGCCTCGGCATCATCGTCTCCGAATGATGTGGCTTGCTTCTTCGAGTAAATGATGCTGGCAACCACGATCACAACTGCAACAGCTGCGATCAAGAAGCGAGCGTTGTTAGTTTCCATGGCGATGATGGCAGGAAGGATGAGCAACGCAACAAGGTTCATCACCTTGATGAGCGGGTTAATCGCTGGCCCGGCCGTGTCTTTGAATGGATCCCCAACCGTGTCACCGATCACGACTGCAGTATGTACATCAGAGCCCTTGCCACCAAGATTGCCTTCTTCGATGTACTTTTTCCCGTTGTCCCATGCACCACCAGCGTTCGACAAGAAGTTGGCCATGAGTGCGCCAACAACAATGGTCGCCGCCAGATACCCTCCTAGTGCGAACGCTCCAAGTCCGAATCCCACTGCCACCGGCATCAGTACAGCGAGCAAGGCCGGGGTGGTGAGTTCTCGAAGCGCCGCACCCGTGCAAATATCAATAACTGGTCCGTAATCAGGCTTCTCGGTGTAGTCCATGATTCCAGGCTTTTCCCGGAACTGCCTCCGCACCTCTTGCACCACGGTTCCAGCGGTCCGGCTGACTGCCAAGATGGCGAGCGAACTAAACATAAACACAACGGTCCCGCCCACAAGTGCGCCCGCAAATACCTTGGGATCTGCAATGTTGATGGCAACTGCGTTGAATGCTGCTTCCACGTTATCTGCACGCAACACTTCGCCGATTTTGGTATCAGCAGAGGCTGCAATGGTCTCTCGGAAAGAAGCAAAGAGAGCAACCGCTGCAATAACTGCCGACCCGATTGCGAATCCCTTAGTCACAGCTTTGGTGGTGTTTCCGACAGTGTCGAGACCATCAAGGATCGTCTCGGTTTCACCATGGAACTCCCCGGCCATCTCGGCGATGCCTTGAGCGTTATCCGCAATCGGCCCGAACGTATCTTCCGCCACAACTATTGCCGTGGTTGCCAACATGCCAATGCCTGTGAGGGCTACTAGATAGAAGGCAAAAAGTGTGCTTCCACCACCAAGACCAAGAGCCACCAAAATGGCAGCTGCAATTGCCACCACAGCCCACACTGCAGATTCCATTCCGCTAGAGATTCCCGAAAGAACCACTGTGGCCGGGCCAGTTCGGCCAGACTCAGCAATATCGCGGACCGGCTTAAACTGACTTGAGGTGTAGTACTGGGTGATTCGGCTAGCGACTTGCCCGAGTACCACGCCACCCACGATTGCTAGGAACATCCGCAGGCCAACATTGTTTACCGATGATCCGCGGGGGTCGCCGACATACAGGAACGCCAGTGCCGCTGCACCGACTAGCGACAGCACCGACGCCACATTTAGACCCCGATTGATGGGCTTAAGTGCATCTGTCTCGTTCTCTCGAGCCTTGACCATGAAGATAGAGATCAGAGAGGCCAGAAGGCCTACTGCCATCATGGCAAGCGGAAAGATAAGACCCTTGGCAGCATTGTTGCCATCAATTCCAATGGCCCGAAACGCAGTGACGCCAAGAATGATGTTGGCAACGAGCACCACACCGAAGGATTCAAACAAGTCCGAGGCCATGCCGGCGCAATCGCCAACGTTGTCACCCACATTGTCTGCAATGGTGGCCGGATTCCGCGGGTCATCCTCGGGGATACCCGCTTCGATCTTGCCCACAAGGTCAGCGCCAACATCCGCTGCCTTCGTAAAAATACCGCCGCCTACTCGCAGGAACAGCGCTAGGAGTGACCCACCAAAGCCAAACCCGATCAGGATCGAAGAGGCGGTGTTCTGAAAGATCATCACAATGAGTGTGGCCCCGAGTAGGCCAAGCCCAGCAGTAAATAGACCGACAGTTCCACCTGCACGAAAGGCAACTTGAAGTGCGTCATCCATGCGGCCGGTCTTGGCTGCGGCTGCAGTACGCACGTTGGCTCGAGTTGCAAGCCACATGCCCAAGAATCCAATAAAGCCGGAGGCAAGAGCACCCAGCAAGAAGGCAAGCGTTCTGAAGAGTCCGGCATTGACGCGATCAAGACCTTCATTAGTCGACTCGTTAAGGATCTCGGTAGAAGTCAAGAAGATAACCACTGCGAGTGGCACCACCATTAACAATATGGTCTTGAACTGTCGCTTGATATAAGCCATTGCACCTTCTTGAATGGCCTCGCTGATCTCGCCCATCTTCTCTGTGCCGGCATCTTTGGCTAGGACGCTGCGCATCATGAACCATCCAGCGATCAATGCAATGAAGGAGACAACCACACAGAAAATAAGTAGGTACCACTCTTGGTTGCCAAGCTCGAACACCTGAAAGGTGCCTTCGGTTCTCACGGCGAGAACCTGCGGAAGTGATGGGTAAAGCGGCATTGAAAGAACCCCCAAGGGTCTGAGATGGGAATAACAACGATAAATAGAAAGCGGTTTCTACTTAGAAACTGACAGCAGTCCACCGGAGATTGAGCTCCGCGTCAAAACAAGGACGACGAGATACTAGAAGCTGTTACGCTCTAGAGCGACTTCTTAGACTTTGAGAGCCGATTTGCTCTTGCGTTTTGAGCGGATGAACTCAATTGCAATCGGCAAGATCGAGACGCCTACCACCAATATCAATGCAATCTCGATGTTGTTTTTGACAATAGGGATGTTGCCTAGGAAGTACCCAAGTAGCGTGACTCCAACTCCCCATAACAGTCCGCCAAGAAGATTGAACCGAAGGAAAACTCGGTACTCCATCTTGCCGGCACCGGCCACAACCGGGCAGAAAGTTCGAACTACTGGAACAAATCTGGCGAGCACAATTGCTTTTGGCCCATGAACATCAAAGAAGCTCTGCGCCTTCTCAAGGTGCTCATGTTTAAAGAACCTTGAGTCCGGTCGCTTAAACAGCGCTGGTCCCGCCTTCTTGCCGAACGCATAGCCAACTTGGTCGCCGACTACAGCGGCGATGAACACGCCAATAAGCACCACAAAAATGTTGAGCTGAATTGCATCGGCTCCCGCGCTCTGAGTCAGCGTGCCAGCACATGCCATGCCAGCGATAAATAGCAGCGAGTCACCGGGCAAGAAAAAGCCGATAAGCAAGCCTGATTCGGCGAAAATGATGGCGAACAAAAGAACGTAACCGCCACTACGGATCAGCTTCTCGGGATCTAGGGCGTCAAGAAGTGCAATTATAGATGCCAAAGTATGCATAAACCATCAGTGTACAGCGATGACTAGGGCCGAGCTCCACTGCCCTCGGCAGCGAGTTGAGAGGAAGCTTGGGCTATAAGGGCTCTTGCCTCGGCAACTAGTGCGGCATACCCGGCTAAATCCGAATTCTTCAATCTCTCATCCGCAGCGGTGAACTTTTGATCTGCTTCTGCAATAAGTTCAGTTGGTGATCGCTGAGCCCCAGTCGGGACTGTTGTGGATGGGCTAGATGGATCACTCGGCTCTGGCGGAACAATGACAGGGGGGACAAGAGCTGCCCCATCTGGCTTGGAGTCAACGAGGTCAGCTAAAGCTTGCTCAACTGTGTCTCCAAATCCAACTGCATCGCCAGAGACCATGACAACTTTTTTGACTGTATATCGAGTGCTGTCCTCTTGAGCTACATAAATCGGACGCATGTACACCAATGAGTCGGCCTGCGGCAGAATCAAAATATTGCCATAGAGCATGGTCGAACCGATTTGCCCGGTCAGCGTCTGGTACTCGGTGACTGGGCCATAGGTAACCATTTTACGGTTTGCCTGCACTGGTCCATCCACGCTGTTATTTCGCTCGGTCTTTCCGTCGGCTGTCTTGACCATGACGATTTCTTCGAGTGTGCCGTAATTGTCTGGGTCATTTCGAGCGACCATCACCGAGGTCAAATTTCGGCCGGTGCCATCTCCCGAGGAAAGAACAAATGGCCTTGTCAGAACAAACTGCGCATTCTCTGCTGATCCGATCTTGAGTTCCTGGTAATACGGGTCAATTGCCGTCTGGGCCTCTGCAGAGCTTCCCGAACTGGTATCAGCCTGCACTGCACCGGAGCCACGATCAGAGGGCTGCTGTGCCACGACCCAGCGGTCGCTGTTGTTAAAGAATGTTGATGGGTCAGTCTGGTGGTAGCGACCCCAAGCAACAGTTTGCGCTTTGAACATGAACTCTGGGTAGCGGAAGTGTTGCTTGACCGAATCAGGAATCTCTGCAGTAAACAACTCGGGAAAAGCCTTGGCATACGCTTGAACAATCGGGTCTGTCTGCCCGCCGTACAACTTATCGGTGAGATACAGCGTCACCGTACCGTCGTATGAGTCAACAAGAGCCTTGACCGAGTTACGGATGTAGTTAAAGGAGCCCGCTGTGCCAGCAGACACTTCGGCTGCATTAACTGTTTGCGCATACGGGTAATGAGTGGTGGTTGTGTAGGCATCGACGATGTACTGCACTCGGCCGTCACGCAGTATTGGGTAGGGGTCCTGGTCAAGTTCCAAGAACGGAGCGACTTCGCGAACTCTGTCAACCACATCGCGGTTGTAGACAATCTTTGAAGAGTCAGTGACGCTGTCAGAGATAAGTGGTTCTATCTCTCCAAACCGTAGGGCAAAAGCAGCCTTGCGAATAGTTGAATCAACCGGGACACCATCTTTACCCTTGTACTCGGTTGTGACGTTGTCCGAACTCAGCTCAGTCTGCTTTGTGCCGGTAATTGCATAACCTGACATTCCCTCGCCGACATAGATCTCTGGTTCAGTCAACTTGGGTGCGTCAGTTGACTCGGGCGGAATTCCCTGGACCAAGAACTCGGGTTCGCCTCGATCATTGGCCGCATTGGCTGGTGCGAGCGCAGCCGCATATCCATGAGTAAAGACAAGGTGAAGCTTTTCCCATGTGGGGTTCGTCACTCCATCTAGGTTCAACTCACGTGAAGTAATCACCACAGGAGTGCGCTTGCCAGCGATGTCATAACGGTCAACGTCAACGTCTAAGAAGCGGTAATACTCGCGCTCAACCTGAAGATCCTGAATAGTGGTCAGCACAATAGTTGGATCTAACAAACGGGCGTTCACCATATTGGTGCCCTCTGATGCGGCTGCTTCAGCGGTTAACTTTGGCTCATAATCGAAATCGACCTTGGCCACGTCACCTAAGTTGAGCGCTGTTCGCGTCGCAGTGATGTTTCGCTCAATATAAGGCTTCTCTTTAGCGAGTTCGGCCGGTTCGACCTGAAATCTCTGCACAAATGACGGGTAGATACCGCCTGCAACTATTGCAATCAATGCCCAGAGACCCAGGATGATTCCTGGCAACGCCCATCCCTTACGTCTGATATTGACCAACAGCATCAGGCCAGCAAAAATCGAAATCAGAATCATCAGCTGAATTGCTGGCAAGGATGCGGAGATGTCTGCATAACCAGCTCCGTCGAATGATGAACCAGATGAGGTCAACAATTCGAAGCGCTGCAGCCAGTAGTCAAGCGCCTTAGTGAATGCTGCAAGGGCTAACAGCACTGAAAGTTGCGCCTTTGCCGGTTGAGTCACTCGTTCGCCAAGGGGATGAACGCGTATTGCTCCGTTGAGGTAATGCACAACTGCAACTACCACCGCAGTGACTAGGAAAAATCCAAACATCCAGTCGACTACTGAAGACAAGAAGGGCAATTTGAAGACATAAAACCCAATATCAATACCGAACTCTGGATCGTTGGCAGGGAAGGAGCCGCCAAACCTAAAAAGCAGCCACTCCTGCCATTGGGCAGAGGCGCTAAACCCGGGAATGATGACGATGAAAAACGAAACCACTAACCAGAGCAGGCGTTGGCGGCCGGCCACTACCTCTCGATAACGAACAAGGATCTCATCCTCGGGACCACCAATCGGCTGGTACTTCGGAGCTAGCCGGTCGGCAATCATTAGGTTTACCCAGAGCAACAGAAAAAAGACCAAGGTAGTGGCCGCACCAAGGGTGACTTTGGCAGACAGCAACCGCCGCCACACACTTGACAGATCAAGCTGATCAAACCATAGAAAATCAGTCCAGAATGTTGCGATTGCCCGCATCGACAGCGCCAAAATAACTATGAGGACTAACGAAACGGCCAATAGGGTACGACCCCTATTAGGGTTCTTTGGCCTTTTAGTGGTGCCTAGATCGCCGCTCGGCTGATCGGGCATATCGCTTGGAATGCGCACTGCTCTAATCTACAGATGCGCCGGCAGAAGGATGCATCGGCATCCTGGATGCGCCGGTGGGGTTATATCGCCAGTCGGAAATGGGTCACCGCAGGCAATTGGACCCTCAAGTGCATTGTCCTCGCCATCGGCGCAAGGCAACCCGCCGTGGTCTACTGCCCAGCACCATGGGGTGCCCGGACCAGCCGCAAGCCGTTCTCCTTGGGTGAATCCCGCAGTTGCCAAATCACCAGCTAGCTCGGAAAGCGCATCGGACCGCCAATCGCGATAGGTCGCCCTGATGCGTTCAGCGCGCTCACTATTCTCTAGACCCGCTTCATCACCCTCTTTAAAACTGCGTTCTAAGTGTGCGCGATGAATCTGAAGGAACTGCTCAAGGTTTGACTGCAGGCATTCTTTCACCTGATCATCAGCGCTGAAGAGCGAATCAGAACTCGCACCTGCTCTCGATGTCCAGAACTCCGAGCCGGCTGCGACTGCTTGAGAAAAGTCATCCTGTAGCGACTCGGTAAATTTGGCAAGCACGTGGTCGGGGCTATCAAGCACCTTCTCGAAATCGGGACGAGAATTCTTGATTCTCCGCAGGTAATCGAGGACATCGTTTTGCTCGTCAGAGGCAAGTCGACGAAGCGCTTTGGACAATTGCTTCTCTATGGGCGCCAGCAACTTGTCACGGTCATCCATTGCAGAGAGTTGCTTCGCCTCGGGTGAATCTTCGATCAGTCCCTGAGAGCGAATTCTTGCGAACAAGTCATGCACTGTGGCGCCCGCCACGGCCTGCTCCGGGGAGCTCGCTACTTCCTCGGTTTCAGTAATTTCAA
>JBBDMQ010000017.1:0-803 GCA_040878245.1 Microthrixaceae bacterium | reverse complement strand
CAACCTCAAGCGTCTCAACAACCTCAAGCGTCTCAACAACCTCAAGCGTCTCAACAACCTCAAGCGTCTCAACCAAACTCAGCACTGGATCTGACACGGACTCGGGTTCCGAAACTTCAGGCGTGTCTGCTTGATTGTCTTCTGGTAAGTCTGCTGGTAAGTCTGCTGGTAGGACCGTCGAAGCATCTGGCTGCATGTGGGTCAGCACGGCATCACTATCGTCCTCAATCAGGTTGGCTGCTTCGAGCCCTGCGGCTTGGATCTCTTCCTCGGAACTTTCGAGTCCTGCGATCGTGAGGCCAACATCAGCAACTGCCCCCCGAAGCAGCTCAAGAATCTTCTCGTGCCCGCCCCGAGATGCCTCAATCTGACGACGCGCTGTAGTTCGCCTAGTTGCAAGATCATCAAACATGCGCTCTTTAATTGCCTTGGCCTCTGCAACCATCGCACGGCCCGATTCACGCGCCTGCTCCTGCACTGCTGCCGCTTCGGCCTCAGCTGCAAAGCGAATCTGCTCAGCTTTCTGCTTTGCATCAGCAGTTTCGGCAACCGCCTCTGCTCGCAAAGAATCTGCCGCTAGTTCAGCCTCTTGAGTTCGGAGTTGAAGTATTGATTCTGCCTGTTCGATCAACTCGTCGTGGCGTTGAAGCCCCGCAGCGCTCAATGCGTCTGCAGCGGCAGTGGACTCAGAGGTGATCCGCTCGGCCTCGGTATCTGCGGCGGCTCGGATCTGCTTGGCCTCATCGCGTTGCTGAGTCGACTCCGCAATCAGCAGTTCGGCTGCAGCAGTAGATGAGGCCTCG
>JBBDMQ010000016.1:0-1568 GCA_040878245.1 Microthrixaceae bacterium | reverse complement strand
TACTGCCGCTTGAACTACCGCCGCCTGAACTACCGCCGCCAGTAATCGCTGGCCTGCTTTGCGCAGCGCGTTGCGCAGCGCGTTGCGCTTCTGCTGCGCGTTGAGCGGATACTGCTTGTGCAATTTCGGCTTGCTTTGTTGTGATCGAACTCGACAATTGCGCATCAGTTGCAGCTAACGAGTCAGCCTCTGCAAGTGCGGAGTTCAATCTTTCTTCAACTTTGGCGGCAAAGGCCTGCTGCTCTGCATAGGCCTTATTGAGTTCGTTCAGGCGGTCCTTTACCTGAGTAGCTCCAGCAGTCGCTCGATCGTTTGCGGCAGTTGCTGCGCCGCGCTGAATTTCGAGATCTTCCTGTACTGAGCGGAACTTTTCAACCAGCCCGATGTCTTCGTTTGCCTGAACCGACATCAGGGTGCGTTTGTTGACTGTGTCGTTGATGTCATTCGTGCCGACTGAGATGGTGTTTGCACTCCCCATGCTGACGTATGCGTCGACTGCCGACTCTTTCATTTGCGCGGTGAGTGCATCGAGCTCAGTTTGCTTGGCTGCCTGTGCGGACTCAGCTGCTGCTTGGTCAGCCTGCGCTTGTGCCACAGCTCGCTCGGCCTCTTCAAGTCGATCTTGTTGAGCGTTCACATTTGTATTGAGTGCGCTCAGTGCAGAACTTACCTGTGCGTCAGAAGCCTTCAACGTATTTACTTGAGATGCTTTGCCAGCCGCCTTTTGTTGTACTGCAGCGCGCTGGCTTTGTAGCTCAGACAAGCTTGGGTTGTCGTCCTTGCTCAAGGCTCCGTTTGCGGCAGAAGCGGGAAGAGCACTTGTGCCAACCAGGGCCATAGCGGCTGTCGCAGCGATAACAACAAAGAGCCTCGTTTTTGCTCCTCGACAAACTGCCTTGCCGGGTCGGGATGTACTACTAGAAGTATTCACAGCGGGGAACTGACCTCTTGGATCGACTTCATTTCGTAACGGAACTGAAACACTAGCAGTACTAGCGCCACTCGTCGGATCACAAGCTGAGTGTTTGCTTGAGTTCGCTACATCGCTGAACTTTCGCTCGATTTCAGGCCTATCGCCGCTGGCAACTTGGGCAAAAGACGGTAGCCCTTGCGTCTATCACGATACGTTTCAGAGTCGTGTCACATCGAGCACAGGCCTGCCCTGCGCGGCCGTAGCAATCTAGATAGCGCTGGTTAGTGCCGCTACCACCTTCGGCATCTCGATAGTTGCGCAACGTCGTACCCCCGTTTCTGATAGCAGCCTGGAGTACTTGGCGCATTGCTTCGCAGAGTCTTTGAGATTGCAGAACAGTAATTTTTCGAGCAGCCGGGTGGATCTGAGAACGCCACAAGGCTTCATCAACATAAATGTTTCCCAATCCTGCCACGACGCGTTGCGCAAGCAACTGTGTTTTGACAGACCGTTTGGACGCATTGATGTGACTCCGCAGGTACTCGGGAGTGCAGGCAGAATCGAATGGCTCCGGACCAAGAACTGCGAGCGTGGCCAGAGAGGTGTGGTCGCCGGCAATGACTACAGCAATTCGACCAAATCGCCTCACGTCGTC
>JBBDMQ010000015.1:0-8409 GCA_040878245.1 Microthrixaceae bacterium | reverse complement strand
TGTTCATTGCAACAACAATGGGTACCTCTGCGGCACGAGCGTGAGCAATCGCTTCAATTGTCTGAGGCATAACACCATCATCAGCTGCTACTACGAGCACAACGATGTCGGTTGCATCGGCGCCTCGTGCGCGCATTGCAGTAAAAGCCTCGTGACCAGGAGTATCAATGAAGGTGAGAGACTTGCCGGATTTCTCTACCTGATAGGCACCGATGTGCTGAGTAATGCCACCTGCTTCGCCATCCACAACGTTTGCGTCCCGAATTTTATCGAGCAGCTTGGTTTTACCGTGATCAACGTGACCCATGACAGTGATGACTGGGGCACGAGATGGCCAGGATTCGTAGTTCTCTTCGTCGTCTTCGGGAACCTCAAGAATCTTCTGAAGCTCAACTTCTTGCTCTTGCCCAAGGTCCACCAAGGTGATCTCAGCGCCAACCTCTGTTGCAAACAGTTCGATCATCTCATCGGGCAAGGACTGAGTAGCCGTTACCATCTCGCCTTGCTGCAATAGGAACCGAACCACATCTGCGGCAGTCCTATTGAGCTTGGCACTGAGATCTTGCGGCGTAGAACCACGCTCGATAACTACTAATCCCTCGGGCACGGGCGCGCTTGCCGGCGTGTAGGTAGGGATATCCATTGGCTGGAGTTCTTCGCGGTTGCGACGACGACGCCCTTTGCGCCTTGGTGGCCGCTGTTGTGGACCGCCTGGACGACCACCACCTGGTCGCCCACCTGGAGCTCCGCCAGGTCCACCGCCGGGTCCACCGGGTCCACCGCCTGGTGTGGAACCGGGCGCCGAGAATCCGCCGCCTGATGGGCGGTTATATCCGCCACCAGAGGGGCCACCTGAGGTAGATCCGGGACGACTCGAATCGCCAGCGCTTCGACCCGGTCCAGCGGGCCCCCGACCTGAAGGGGCAGGACCTCTTCCGCCCAACCCTGGTGGCGGTGGAATTGGTTTGCCAGTCAGCGATCGAGGCGGACCTGGGGGCGGCGGGATGAGCTTGCCGCTACTAGATACGGGCGCACTTGGAGGAGTAACGGCTGGAGACTCTTTGTCGCTTGTCTTGCCCTCGTTGGTCTTGGCGTCACCCGCAGTAGCAGAAGTATCTGCTGCATTGGCTCGCACAGACTCCGAAGGTGCAGATTGACTAGCAGCAGCCTGGCTTGAAGATTCTGTAGCCGCAGCTACTGGCTGAGTTGCTGCAGATGCTGGCTGAGGTGCTGAAGCCGCAGGCTGTGGTGCCGTTTGAGATGGACTTGGCTTTGATGAAATAACCTTCTTTGGCGGCCCAGAGGTCTCGGTTGGACTCGAAGCACTCGTACCCGCTGACGGATTATCTGAAGAAGGCTGTTGAGAACCGTCTTGATTTGCTGCGAGCACCTCTGATGCAGATGCTTCTGCCTCTCGGTTGCTGGCCTCAGAAGCCTGAGGTGCGGTGGTCTTGAGCGCAGGCGCAACTTGGCCTCCTGCCGCGCTCTCTGCAGCTGACTCAGACTGCTCGCTACTACTCACGCTGCTCGTGCTGGAGGCTTTCCCAACTGGCTTCTTGGCAGGTGCCTTCTTTGCGGGAGCCGCCGCTGACGGCACCTTCTTCGCAGGAGCCTTTTTCGCAGGAGCCTTCTTAGCGGGAGCTTTCTTTACTGCTGCTGGTTCCTCCGGCTGCTGTTCCCGAATAAGGCCATCACGTTTGGCCCTCCGGCGAACACCGTCTGCATACGCATCATCTAGAGAGGAAGAGTGGCTTTTGACGCCGTATCCGAGCGCGTCGCAAATGTCCATGCACTCTTTGTTGGTGAGACCGAGCTCTTTTGCTAGCTCGTGCACTCTTTGCTTTGCCAAGACGTTCCGTTCGTTCTGTGAAGTACTGCCTACCGGGTGATCCGGTGATGTTCTGTGCATCAAGCCTGCGCAGGCTTGCGCATGTTTCTTATGCCGGACATTGCCGACAACCATCTAGTCTTTCACGGATCGCAGCCCCTGACGAACTACGCCCGTGAATCAGCCTGGTAACTGCCCGGCTCTAGAGTCAATGCCAGCTATCGGCCTTGGGCAATGTTCTAGGTTAAGCCTCTGGCGCCTGCTCGGGAGACTCATCTGCAGGTAGCGAATCGGGGGCCTCTGCTAGTTCTTCTAGGTCTGCCTCGATCTCTACAGCCTCAATCTCTACTGCCTCAATCTCATCAGCGATGGTCTCATCAGCGATGCTCTCATCAGCGATGGTCTCCTCAGCAGCTACTTCCTCAACGACTGCTTCGCCTAGGTCTTCGGAGGCTTCTGATCCTGCGGATTCGGCCTGCATAGCCGACCATTCCTCAATACTCAGCGGAGCACTTCCATCGGCTGGCTTCCAGAGTTGCTCGCCCTCTTGGCTCACGATCCACTCTCCATCGGCGTAGGAATCGTTGGCATAGGTCCGCTCATACGCTTCCTGCTCCGCTAGATCAGACTCGCTGCGGATATTGACGTTAAAGCCAGTCAATCGGGTTGCAAGGCGGGCATTTTGACCCTCTTTCCCGATGGCGAGAGAGAGCTGAAAATCAGGCACGATCACGTCGGCGATGCCTCGCTCGTAGTCAATACGTACTTCCTTAACCTTTGCGGGCTGAAGTGCCTTCATAACAAAGTCGCTTGGGTCGTCTGAGAAGGGAACGATGTCGATCTTCTCACCCTTGAGTTCGGTGACAACCATACGAACGCGAGCACCTCGTGCACCCACACAGGAGCCAACGGGGTCGACATTTTGGTCATTTGACCACACAGCGATCTTTGTTCGGTGTCCGGGTTCGCGGGCACAAGCTTTAATCTCGACAACACCTTCGGCAATTTCTGGAACTTCAAGCTCAAACAGACGCTTAATGAGCCCTGGGTGAGTCCTTGACACAACGATCTGCGGACCTTTAGCTGTGCGACGAACCTCGACGATATAAGCCTTGACCCGATCCCCGGGCTCTGGACGCTCATAATTGACCTGCTCGGACTGGGGAAGCAGCGCCTCAACACGTCCAAGATCGAGAAGCGTGTAGCGAGAATCTGACTGTTGAATAATGCCAGTCACAATGTCGCCTTCTCGACCTGCATACTCCTCGTACTTCTGATCTCGCTCAGCTTCACGTATCCGCTGAGTCATGACCTGCCGAGTTGTGGTGGCAGCGATGCGGCCGAAATCCTCTGGGGTGACGTCGAATTCCTCGCCATACGGCTCGCCATCTTCATCTACCTCTTGAGCGAATACAGTGATCTCAAAAGTTTCAGTATCGATGTTTACCCACGCAAAGCCGAGGGCATCCGGCTGCTTTTTGTAGGCCGTAGTCAGTGCTTCAGCTAATGCTGAATACAGGGTATCTACAGAAATATTGCGCTCGGTAGCGAGCGCCTGAAGCGCTTCAATGGTCTCTGAACTCATGAGATTTCCTCACTCTGTGTTGTGGAATGTCTGGCTGTTTGCATTAGTTGTCGCTTTCAGGGGCAGACTTAGTTCTCGACACCCCTGCCGGATTTGCGCCTTTTGTAGCCTGCTTGTTCTTTTTTGGCTTTGATACTGTTCCTGGTCGTGAACCCTTTCCAGGCTTAGGGGCAGCATCTCCAACAAAATGAGTGCGTGCACGCTCAATATCAATCAGATCCACAACTCTGCTGTTACCGCTAGCAGATCGAACCTCGCAGGTAGTTTCGGAAGAGGCCACAAGGGTGCCGTCGACACGACGCTCCCCTTCTACTGATGGCCGGGTCTTTATCTTTACTTCTCGGCCAATTGCACCTGCAAAATGGGCGGGCGTTCGAAGGTTTCGCTCTAAGCCTGGGCTCGAGACTTCAAGTGTGTAGGCGCTCGAAATAATGTCTGCATCATCAAGCAGCTCGGAAATACGCCTTGTTGCCTGCGTAATGGCCCCAAGATCAATCCCTCCGGGGCGATCAAGCAACACCCTAAGATTGCCACCTGAGTAATCCAAGTCATACAGACTCAGACCTAGCTCGGCCAGAACCGGAGAAATGAGAACGCCAAGGCGCTCAGCCTGTGCACTCATAGTGGTCTCCTTTCAGTCCTGGCCTGCAATCAAGTGGGTTATCAACACGCGTTCCGCCCGACCGCAGCGAAGATGAGAACCCTCATCTTGGCTGTCAGGCGCTCCAACTGATTAGCACCATAGAAGACTCGCTAGTAACGCGAAACCTTCCGGACAACGGGAAAGCATCAACTATAGGCCAACACGTGGTGCGAACGGTAGAATGGGAATCTATGGACTACCGCAGGTAGTCAGATTCTTTGGCCAAGAGTTAATAAGAACGGGCAAGGAAAGCCACCGCACCGGCCTCATTGTCTGACTCAGCTACGCCACCGTCGGCGCTCTGCAAACAACGCACAGTGATGGCCTCCTGAGCGAGCAGCTCAACTCCTCCATCAGCAAGCGCCGACCAAGCTATTTTCGCAAATCCATGAGCGGCGGCCTCACGAGCCTCATCTAGGGTCGCTACCTCAAAGGTTCGAGCATCACGGTCAGCTATAGCCTGCGCCAACATCCCGAGCTGTATCTCTTCGAGAAGCATCGCTACGACCTGGGGTACAGAGCTGAGCTCGCAGGGAATCTTTTCTACAGTATCTCTTCTTGCGATAACAACTCGGCCCTCGCCAAGGTCGCGTGGTCCAACCTCAATCCTGAGCGGGACCCCCTTGAGTTCCCAGTCTGTTGCGCGACGACCGAACCCGGTAGCAACCTGAGCGTCAAGACGACAACGAACTCCTTCTGTTGTGAGGTCCTTCAAGATTTCACGCGCAGCCTGGGTGACTGAGCCGTCCTCGTCCTTCACCACAATGAGCACGGCCTGAACAGCTGCCACTCGAGGCGGGACACGTAAGCCGAGATCGTCGCCGTGAGCCATAATCAGGCCGCCCATCATTCGAGTAGAGACACCCCACGAGGTGGTCCAGCACAGCTGACGCTCCCCCTTCTCATCTTGGAATGCAATATCAAATGCTTTGGCAAAATTCTGACCGAGCTCATGACTCGTACCCATCTGCAACGCCTTGCCATCTTTCATCATTGCCTCACAGGTCAAAGTGTTTGTAGCTCCTGCAAACCGTTCCTGTGGAATTTTGCGACCTGTGAACACTGGTATGGCCAACACGTTGACCATGAAATCCTGGTAGACCTCGTGCAAGATTTTTGAGGCATAAATAGCAGCATCTTGTTCGCTTCCATGAGCACAATGTCCTTCTTGCCACAAAAACTCGCTCGTCCGGAGGAAAAGTCGCGGGCGAAGTTCCCAGCGAACCACATTGGCCCACTGATTGAGCAACAGCGGCAAGTCTCGGTAGGACTGAATCCACTTAGACATGTATTCGCCGATAACCGTCTCTGAGGTTGGTCGGACAACCACTGGCTCATCAAGTTGCTTACCACCGCCATGAGTCACGATTGCTAGCTCAGGGCTAAATCCCTCGACGTGTTCGGCCTCTCTCTGCAAATAGCTCTCGGGGATAAACAATGGAAAGTATGCGTTCTCTGCCCCAGCTTCCTTGATGCGAGCGTCAACCTCTGCAACCATTCGCTCCCAAATTGCATAGGCATAGGGCCTAATGACCATGGTGCCTCGCACTGGTCCGTTCTCTGCTAACTGTGCTTTAGTCAGGATGTCTTGGTACCAGCGGGGAAAGTCGTCGGCTTGGGGTGTCAGGATCGGGGGCTTTGCCATAAGGGTGGAGCGTACCGGTGCTGAGCCCCTGCAGTGGGTGACGCACTACTCGCTGTCGTTACAATTGGGCCATGAGTATTCATAAACGCGCAGTGCGCGGCATCGGTGCAGCATCGCTTGGAGTCGCCGTAGCTGGCCTGGCCTCGGCGGTTGCAGTCCATGTTGCTGGGAGTCGTATCCGACGGGCGGAAGACCCGGAAATTGATAATCTTTTAGATATTCAATCCACAGTGAGACACCACTACGTATCTACCCCAGATGGGGCAATGATTCATGTGGCCGAGCGCATTGGCAAAGCTGCTGCTCCACTACATAGTGAGTTGAGTGATTCGATTTCAGAACCTTCTCAGCAGACCGTTCTTTTGCTGCATGGAGTCACACTGCAATGGTGGGTATGGGGCGCACAGTTCAATTCGCTTTCCGACAGACACCGAGTTTTAGCTTGGGATATGCGTGGACACGGTGAATCAACCGTTGGTAGTGATGCAATGAAGATGGAAGCCATCGCTAACGATTTGGCTGCAGTGCTTGAGCATTTTGAGCTCACCGAAACAATTATTGTTGGACACTCAATGGGCGGGATGGCTCTGGGCGCGTTCTGTGCAGAGCACTCAGCCATAGCCCACCGGCGGGTCTCTGGGCTGATGTTCTTGGCAAGCAGTGCAGCCACCATGGCCATTCCGGCCCTGACTGGCGGTGCGATTGGCATGCTTCAGTTGTTGGCCTCCACGCGTCTTGATGTACGACAACCAGATCCAGCAAGGCTGTGGCGAAACAACAACCTGTCGGTAGTTCTTGTTCGGTGGGCCTTTGGCAGACACCCGACTGCTCAAGCTGTTGAACAAGTGAGGCGCATGCTCGCCGATTCAAGTCCAGTTCATTCACAGGATGCTGCTCGCTCAATTGCCACCCATGACGTGCTCGACGACCTTGGCCATATTGCAATTCCATCGCTTGTAGTGGTTGGAGATATGGATCGCCTAACCCCGCCCGTGCACTCCGAGATGCTGGTTCAAGCACTACCAAAAGCACAGTTAAGAGTACTTCCGGGCATCGGTCATCAGGTGATGCAGGAAGACCCCCAAGCCCTTGATCGGCTGATCAACGAGCTCTCATCTCTGACGCAAGCTCCGCCCTCCTAGCGGCGGGTTTAGCTATCGAACTTTTTATTAATTAGATCGACCCGCTGCTCGCTAGCGTTGGCGTCATCTCCCTGTTCTTCAAGCAGGGCAGCGCGGTCCTTTTCTGCCTCACGTCGCGCCTTTTCAGTGTCTACTCGCGCTAGAGCAGCTTCGGTACCGTGTTCAGAGATGAACTCGGCCCACTCCACAAGGGTGTCGACCATCTCGTCTTCTGGCACGACGGCCACGTTGATTCCCTTCACAAACAGGTGACCGCGATGCCTGCCAGCGGCAATGCCAATATCTGCATCGCGGGCCTCGCCAGGACCGTTAACGACACAGCCCATGACCGCAACCTGTAGCGGCAATTCCTTGCCGGCAAACGCCTCTTGAGCTGCTTCGGCAACGGCAATTACGTCAATCTCGGCTCGCCCACAACTAGGACATGCAATGAGGTCAACATTTTTACGCTCACGTAAGCCGTAGGACTCTAGGAGCAACCTCGCTGCCTTGGCCTCTTCGACAGGGTCTGCAGTGAGTGAATATCGAATTGTGTCGCCTATGCCTTCTGCAAGAAGCGTGGCAATACCTGCAGTGGCCTTGATGTAGCCACCGGGCAGGGGGCCCGCCTCGGTTACTCCAAGATGCAGCGGGTGATCGGTTGCATCGGCAAGTTGACGATAAGCCTCAATCATGAGCGGAACATTGGATGCTTTGACTGAAATCTTGATCAGGTCAAACCCAACTTCATCAAAGTAGGCAATCTCTGTGAGTGCCGACTCAACCATGGCCTCGGGTGTCACTGTGCCGCCGTACTTTTCATAGAGTGCGGGATCGAGTGAGCCTCCGTTCACTCCGATACGAATGGGCACCCCACGGTCTCTAGCTTCGGTAGCAACAGCCTTGATGTGCTCAGGCTTTCGAATATTCCCCGGGTTGAGTCGCAACCCGTGGACACCCGCCTCGAGTGCTGCGAGCGCCATTTTGTACTGATGGTGAATATCTGCGATCACCGGGATCGGGCTGCGTGGAACGATTCTTGCTAATCCTTCGGCTGCGGCGATGTCGTTACAGGTGCAACGAACAATGTCACATCCAGACGCTGCTAAGGAATAGATCTGCTGCAATGTGGCGTCAACATCTGCGGTCTTGGTGGTCGTCATTGACTGAACGGTGATTGGTGCGCCGTCACCTACAGGAACATCTCCAACCGTAATTCGCCGAGTTGATCGCCTGGGAAATGAAACTGCTCCTGCATCCATGCGACCAAGTTAGTGGGCAGGCTGCAGGCGCGCTGATCACTGACAACAGCAGCCCCGCAGCCTTGATTTACAGGCTGACACCCTTGGTGATATCTAAGAACATGGCCAAGATGCCAACTACGGCGAGCACCGAAATAACTACATAAGCCAGAGGCGCCAGCTTAGAGACGTCTGCTAGGTAGCGCTGATCGGTACGTTTTCTCTTTTCTTGGAAGCGCTCGTAGAGCGCAATCACCACATGGCCGCCGTCAAAGGGCAACAAAGGAATCAGGTTGAAAATGCCAATAAAGATATTGAGCAGAGCTAGAAACTGAATCAAGTTAGA
>JBBDMQ010000014.1:0-8424 GCA_040878245.1 Microthrixaceae bacterium | reverse complement strand
GATGCATCTACGGCGAATGCCTCTGCCTGTGCTGCACTGAGCGCCAGGCTTTGATAGTCCTCATCCTCGGCCATCATGTCGAGTGCGGTCTCTAGACAGATCTGCGCTGCAGGCAGAGTTCGATGATCGGGTTGATGCTCAAAGAGTAACTCCAGAGCCTTATGGACCGTTGTTCCCTTGACTGCGGGCATCGAAGATGGTTCTGGCAGTTTATCTATTGCCGAGAAGCGAAAAGCCAAAGCACAGTCTTTGAAGGACGAGACCTTTGATGGAGACAGGGAGGTTGGTAGCGGTAGGGACATTCTTAGATGCTAGGTCGCAGCGGTGACAGCGGCTATTGCCGATAGAAGCGCAACCGAAATTCGGTGTGGGTCTTGTAAGGGGCCAAAGTGTCCAAGTCCAGCAAAATCCTCAAGAGTCGCATGCGGAAGAGCATGAGCAATGAGGGGTGCTAGTTCAGCCGGCCCAGCAAAATCTGCGTCACCGCGAGCAACAGTGACAGGGCATTTGACTTCTCCAAGGTGAGCAAATGCATCGTGGTGAATACCCATTCGATATGTGTCCGCCTCTATCTCCGGTCGGCAACGCAGCTTGACCGAACCATCTGGTAACTGCTCGAACCCGTAGGTCACATAGGCCCCGAGCGATGCTTCACACAGATCGCTGAGTGGGAACTTGTTGGCAAAGTTCTGTTCTGCTGCTGCACGGGACTCAAAGCAGTCACGCCGTCTAAGCGCCGAAGCCACAAGGGGGTTCTTGTCGGAGAAATTGCTGACCTCACCCGGGTGCGAAGGTACGTCAGTCCCACCGCTCGGGAAGATGATTGGCTCGTAGACCCATAATCCACTGAAGGTGCCGGGGCGCATCTGCTCGGCAAGAATAAGTGCAGCACCACCCATGGAATGTCCCACTCCGAAAGGCTGTTCAAGCCCAAAGTGGTCAATCGTAGCGAGCAGATCCTCTGCGGTACCTGCCCAGTTCATGCCAACGGCGGGAATGCCTGACAGTCCATGACCTCGAAAATCAATCGAAAAGTTTCGGTTCTCTGGCAGAAGTTGGGTAAGTGGCGCCCAGACACCAGCGCAAAAGCCAGTTGCATGGGCAAATAAAAGCTGGGTGGATGTTTGTTTCTTCTGAGGCAGACCAAGGTCGTAGGTCGCAAGAAGTACCCCTGAAGTGGATTGCACCCAGTTTGGCTCGGGAAGGGGCGGAAACTCCCGAATGGGTTCGCGGGATTCAGACATATCTCCATAGTGGCAGCAATCTTGGCAACGGTGTGTAGGGGTAGGCCTGCTGCCCTCATACACTGCAAAGAGTGGTGGTAACCTTACTCTTGGTGTGCGATAGAAGGATTGGGGGCGGTAAAAGCATGACGCGATGCGTGGAAAATGCATGACCCCGTGGAGTCTTCCGAGCCGATAGTGCGCCCTGATGTGGAGTACTCGCTGCTCAGAAGATCAGCGTTTGCGAACATGGATGCTCAGTCAATTTTGACTGCCGAGTTTGACAGCTCTGGTCACGTCATCGACTTTCGCTTTGCGGTAACGAACATGGTTGCCTCGAATCTCCTTAAAAAGCCGATGGTTGAACTTCTCGGCAACACAGTTTCCGAAGTCTTGCCAGAATCTGCTGCTCAAATAATAAAGATCTGGTCAGAATGTTTGGCCTCAGGAGTTGCACTACTTGAAGAAATCGAAATTGATGAAGATACTGATAACCCACGCTGGATTCGCCAACAAGTACTCCCGCTAGGTAATGCCGTTGCAGTCACTTCGCACGACATCACTGATCGCTGGAAAGCGGAATCAGAGCTTCGTTCCCTTGCGCATCAAGATCCGCTGACCGAGTTGCCAAATAGGAGGGCTGCACTGAGCGGGATTTGTTCCTCACTTGACCGTTATGGAACCGCTACTCCAACCACCGTGCTCTTTGTAGACCTTGACAGGTTCAAAGCTGTCAACGACAACTTTGGTCACGCTGCAGGCGATGAACTTTTGAGGCAGATCGCTGCTCGGCTGTCTTCGGTGCTTCGCTCAGAGGATCTTCTTGCTCGGTTCGGTGGTGATGAGTTTGTGATCTGTCTTGACGGAGCGACAGCACCCCATGGAGTGAGCGCCATTGTTGAAAAACTGATTGACGCGCTGCGCGTCCCATTTAGGGTGGGAGCGAGCGATGTTTCAATGTCCGCGAGCATTGGTGTTGCCTCGAGCAGTTCCGAATGGATAGAGGTGGAGTCAACCGCCAACCTGCTAGTTCATCAGGCTGATATCGCCGCCTATGAAGCTAAACGAATGGGCCGAGATCGAGTGGCGGTGTTTGATGCAAGTATTGGCAGGCGCGCTGAGCGTGAATCAATGGTTGCCCGTGAACTTAGAACTGCAATCGGCGGAGCTCAATTGCAGGTTTATTACTTGCCTCAGGTTGAGTTAGAGACGCTGCGGCCAATCGGCCTTGAGGCACTGCTGCGGTGGGAGCACCCAGAGCACGGACTTCTAGCAGCCGCAGAGTTTTTGCCAATTGCAGAGGATGCGGGTCTGATGGGCTCGCTCGGTCGCTGGATGAGACAAGCGGGGCTCGACTCTATGCAGCGAGTATCAAGTTGGTCAGTTGCAGAGCACGACACAGAACTCACTCTCTGGTTCAAAGTTGCGCAATGTGAACTCGATGACTCCTTTGTCTCTTTGCTCATCGCAGATGTCGCAGCCAATGGCCTTCACCCCAGCGTTATTGGGGTCGAAATCCAGGCATACAGCTCGGACTCTTTCCTTCATGAAGCCTCGTATGAGCAAAAAGTGAAGATCATTACTGACCTTCACGCTCAGGGGTTTCGGGTCTCACTTACCGAGGTCGCAGCGAGTTCCGCTGCCATGAGCGCACTTCAGGTCTTGCCAGCCGACTCCATCAAGCTGCAATGGTCCACCGTGAGTCGTGTAGACGACCCCGATCTGGCTACTCGCACAGCCCTGCTCGGCATCCTCTCAGTCATGGGGGAGTTGGGGCAGCAACGAGGTGCCCGGCTTGTTGCGGGCGGAGTTGAGCGAGAGTCACAGTTGCATGCGCTACGACAGAGCGGATTTTATTCCGGGTCAGGACACCTCTGGTCAGAGGCGGTTGATGAAGACTCTTTGATGCGTATTCTTGCTGGCATGTATTCGTCCACTGCCATCTAAACAGCGAAGCAGTTTCGGTTCAGGAACCTCCTGAGGGATCCTGTCACCGTGTTTCAAACTCCTCTTCAGCTCAATCTGTAAGCTCCCGTAAATGATTGGTACCCTCAAGTCTATCTGTGCAGTACTTGGCCTCGTTGTGCTTGTTGGAGCGGCTGGGAGTTGCAGCCAGACTGCCAACGACTCTTCACAGCCCTCGAGTTCGCTCCCAAATCCTGATGAGAAACCTGCACAACCGGGTGACTCGCAGGAAAAGCTCGCAGCATACGGTGGCAAGAATTTTTACTCTGTGCCGAACCCGCTGCCTGTTGGCATGCATGGGACCCTGATTCGATTTGAGAAGATTGAGCAATCAGGCAACTCTGATCCCGACCGTGATTCTACGATCTATCGAATTATGTACCTCTCGGAGTCCCTGCGAGGCGAACCAATTGCAGTCACTGGGGTTGCATCAGTGCCCACTGCTCAGGCTCCAAAAGATGGTCGCCCACTCCTGACGATTGCTCACGGCACGACAGGGATCGCCGACGAGTGCGCGCCATCTCGGGAACTAACCCGCCTTGACATGGGTCTTGCAACCTCAGAGCTTGGCAGCGAGTTTCTGATTGCAGCAACCGACTATGAAGGACTTGGAACTCCAGGACGGCACCCATATCTTGTGGGCGAGAGCGAGGGGCGTTCGACCATGGATGCAATTGTTGCTGCAGGTGAACTGCCTGATGCAGAACCCGGTCCCAGAGTGGCCATTATGGGTTATTCCCAAGGCGGTCATGGCGCTTTATGGGCATCACAGGTTGCAGCCGAATGGACCCCCCAACTGCAAGTTATGGGTACTTTTTCTGGTGCACCTGCCAGCGAAACGGATATCATTTTTTCGGCGGCACCGTTCTTGCCAGTGCCAGGGTTCGCCTTGATTCTTGTGGCCGGATTTCAGGCCGCATATGAGGAGGCAGATCCATCTCTGTTTCTCACAGACCTCGGTGTTTCTCAATTGGATGAAGTTGATACAGGCTGCTCAGCTGAGGTGATAGCCCGGCTATCTGGAACCAACCCGGCCGACTTAGTGAAGCCCGCCGGTCCGGAATCTGAGCCATGGAAACGCTTAGCTACCGAAAATATGGCTGGAACCCAGAAGACCAATGACGCACCAACACTGATTATCCATAGCCAAAAGGATGAGACGGTGCCGATCGCTTTTACCGAACTTCTGCTTGCAAGGATGTGTGCCAACGGGCAGATCGTTGAGCGTCGAGTTCTTCCAGAGGGAGGTCATGGCGCTGCGGCGCTTCCAGCTTATGCCCAAGGGCTGACTTGGGTGAAGGATCGATTTGCAGATAGCCCACCAACTGTGGCGAGTTCCTGCTAGCTATTTGCTATCAGCGAGATCCTTCTGCAGTTGCCGTTGCCGAAAGTTTGGTCCTGCAATCACGATGCGTTGAAGGTCACCAGGCTGAGCGTGAGGGGTGCCTTCGGGCCAGAGACCCTCAAGAGCGCCATAGGGCATCGCTAGTTCCAAGCTGCGCAGGGTGGTGCAAACTCCTGCAAATGTGGCCCGATCGGCGTTTGTCCAACGAAATCCAAATCGGCGCCGCACAACATCTGGCATGAGCCCATAAACAACTATTCGAAATAGGTCAGCACCGATCTGATTAACCACACCATTCAGAGCGGCTAGTGGGCCCGGAAGTTGAAGATCGCCTTGGGCTGCGGGGTTGGCTTGAGGGTCAAGCACCCACTGCACTGCAGGAGTAAGTTCAAGCCGCTCACGACAGATTTGATCAAAGCGAATGCGGAAATCCCGAAGAGTCAGGGGTACGGGCCTCTCGCTGAGGCCGTATCGACGGTACCAAGTAACGGACTCTGCATAAAGCTGTTCTCGTTCAGAACGAGTCAAGGGTCGGGCAAAAAAAAGCTCTCTTGCTCTCAGGAACTCCCAAGTAAATGTGGCGTGCGCCCACCAAAACACCTCTGGGTCAAGAGCGTGATACCGATTGTTATTATGGTCTGTCCCCTTAATTGTTGGATGAAACTCACGAATTTGTTTCCCTCGGCTTGCGCCCTCAACCTCATCATCGGTGAAGATGCTTCCCCAGATATAGGGTACTGATCGGTCGATTCGGTCAAAGGGATCATCGAAAAAGTTTGAGTGATCGGTCACTCCTGCACCAAGACCGGGCAGCATCAGTTGCATGATGCCTGCAGCCGTGCCGGGCAGCAGGCTTCGCGGGTCTGCAGCAGTTGCCCATAAAAGAGAACGGTGATTTATCGGCGCGCCCTCAGCGCGAACTCGCGTAGATATTTTGCTCATAATTTGGTACTGCTCTGCTGGCTAGAACAGATCTGCTGGCTAGAACAGATCTGCTGGCTAGAACAGATCTGCTTGCTCAAACTCTTATGAGAAAGCGGCAATCCCAGTGATTGCGTTGCCAAGAATAAGGGTATGGATTTCATTGGTTCCCTCATAGGTATAGACGGATTCGAGATTGTTCATATGCCTGATCACCGGGTATTCGGTTGTAATACCGTTGGCACCAAGAATGCCTCGTGCTTCACGGGCAACCTCTAGGGCAGTGCGAACGTTCTCCATCTTGCCAAAGCTGATCTGCGGAGTTGCCAGCGTGCCGGAATCTTTCATTCGCCCCAAGTGAATTGCCAGCAACATCCCGTGTTGCACCTTCACCATCATGTCCACGAGTTTTTTCTGGGTCAGTTGAAACCCAGCGATGGGCTGATTGAACTGAACACGGTGAAGCGAATACTCAAGGGCAGCCTCGTAACAAGCCCGAGCTGCACCAACTGCGCCAAAAGAGATACCAAAGCGTGCCTCATTAAGGCAAGAAAATGGGCCACGCATTCCCGAGACTCCGGGTAATACGGCATCGGCAGGCAGTCGAACATCTTGAAGGATGAGTTCGGAGGTGACAGAGGCACGGAGCGACACTTTTCGATGAATCTCTGGAGCAGAAAAGCCCGGAGTATTGGTAGGTACAACAAAGCCACGCACAGCGCCGCGATCTGGGCCATCTGGGTCTGTTGTGGCCCAAACCACCGCCACATCTGCGATAGACCCGTTTGTAATCCACATCTTTGCCCCGTTCAGGATCCAGTCTCCCGAGGCGTCAGTTTTTGCATGGGTGCGCATCGAGGAGGGGTCAGAGCCGGAGTCGGGTTCAGTGAGGCCAAAACACCCAATCATCTCTCCAGCTGCTAGAGCAGGCAACCACTGCTGCTTCTGCTCCTCGGACCCGAATGCGTGAATCGGAAACATCGCAAGAGAGCCTTGAACTGAAACAAAGCTGCGAGCACCCGAGTCACCAGCTTCTAGCTCTGTGCAGGCAAGACCATAAGCAGTTGCGCTGCTGCCTGAACAGCCATAACCCTCGAGATGCATGCCAAGTAAGCCAAGTGCGCCAAACTCCTTGGCCATTTCCTTGGGGAAGGTGCCTTGGTCAAACCACTCACCTACTTCGGGCAGGATCCGGTGACGCACAAACTGCCTGACAGTATCTCGGAGCATGATCTCGGTATCTGAAAGAAGCGAGTCTGTTGCCAAGAAATCCAAAGGATCAACTGCTTGTGAAATCGCTGGATGCTGAGTCATGATCTAAATGCTAGGCCGCCCACGTGGAGTGTGTCAGTGCAGACCGGATTTTGGCTTCAAATCTCCTGGCACATCGGGCATCGAAATTGAAAATCCTCGGGTAATCTCACATGATGACGATGCACGGGGCAGCGCCATCGGGGTTTGTTTCTCGGGCGCCGAGACTTGGCTTCGTTGGTGGATTTGATGGGGTGAGAGGCATCGGGATTCTGATGGTTCTGTTCAACCATGCCTACTCCGATCTGTCGCCCTCATTTGCCGGCATTATTGACGTTTTCTTTGTGATGAGTGCGTTTTTGATTGTGACTCTTCTCATGCAGGAGTATCGGGATCATGAGGGCATCAGTATGCGCAAGTTCTATGCGAGGCGGGTTGTGCGACTGTTGCCCTCAGCGTATCTGTGCATCCTGGCTTGGATACTTTTTTGTTTGCTCTTTGATCGGGAGCGCCTCATTTTTGTGCTTCAAGATGCGGCGGCGGCAGTCACCTATATCTACAACCTGATCTTTCCGGTAGGACTTGCCTACGTCGACCCAATCGCAGCATCTCATCGGTCGATTGATCAGTTCTGGTCCCTCGCAGTGGAGGAACAGTTCTATTTAGTCATTGCAGTCATAGTGCTGGTGTGCCTCAAGCGTCATTGGATGACTCAACTTGCAGTTGGTCTGTGCATTTTGGCTGCATGGATTGGATGGCAGCGCTGGACTGGTCTCACTGGCCCATGGAATGGGGGAGTGCCCACTAACTCAAGTATTCCTGCTCGTGGGCTGAGCTTGCTGTGGCTATCTCGATATGACTCACTCATGTGGGGGGTAGGGCTTGCAGTATTCAACGCCAAACTGCCTCATCCACTCCCGGCAAGTTGGCACAAATGGTTGCCTCGAGTGGGGGTTCTTGGCCTTGTCATTGCATCTGTCACCATGTTGATGTCGAGCAAGTTCCTCTTCGACCTCACTGGAAAATTCGGCCTGCCGTACCCCTATGTTCCAATGGCAGTTCCCAAGGGAGTGCTCTACAACGGTCAAGTCTGGGTGCAGTACGGCCATACATTGACGGCGGTCGCTTGCATGCCTGCGTTGTTAGCCATGGCACGTTGCAAAGAGTGGTGGGCAAACCGAGCACTCTCGTGGAAGCCGATCCGATTCTTGGGCCGGATGTCCTACACCGTGTATGTCTGGCACACCTTCTTCTACTTTGTTCTGCTCGAAGCTTTAGGGGGCGATGCGTATCTCGGTCAAAAATGGCGTGCGCCGATCCTTGCAACGATTGCAATTGTTGCTTCACTACCGATTTACTACGGGGTTGAGCAGCGCATGTTACGTGTGAAGTTGCGCTTTGCCTCAGAGAAAGAAGTGCTTGACCTGAATACCGGACAGATGATGTCGGTGGAAGCGGCAAGGTCAATCGGTAAGGGATCCTTTAGCGCCGAAGCGATTGAGGGTCCAAGTGACTACCCGACAGACTCGAATGGGTAGCAAAGGGCCCTGTCATGACTGATTCTGCCAAGAGTGATTCTGTCGTGAGTAGCTCCGACTCAAACGACAGCAGTATCAATCCCTCTTCTGCAGCCTCTGCTGCATTTGTGACCAAGGCGCCCAAGCTTGGACTCGTTGGCGGCTTCGATGGGATTCGGGGCATTGGCATTTGTATGGTGCT
>JBBDMQ010000013.1:0-8479 GCA_040878245.1 Microthrixaceae bacterium | reverse complement strand
CCCATTACCCCGGAAATCAGGTCACCCGCCCACCAGCCCGGAAATCAGGCCACCGGTCCACCAGCCCGGAAATCAGGTCAACTCGGATGGTTTTGGTCAATAATCGACCAAAACCATCCGAGTTGCTAAAGGTTGGGCCGGTTGCACTCGCCGTGACTGCGCTCCGTGGGGGAGACTGCACACTATGAGTTTGCGGATCGGTAATGGATTCGATATCCACAGGTTCTCGGATGACCCCGAGCGAGTGTTGGTGCTGGGCGGCGTGCACTTTGAGGGTGAGCCTGCACTGCATGGCCATTCAGATGCCGACGTGATTAGCCATGCAGTTGGTGAAGCGCTGCTTGGGGCTGCCGGACTTGGTGATCTAGGAACACACTTTCCTGATACCGATGAGCGTTGGCGGGGCGCCGATAGTCTGCAATTACTTGATGAGATTCGGCAAATGCTTCATGACAGCGGCTGGTCAGTAGTCAATGTGGATTGCTCAGTCATTGCGGAGCGACCCAAGTTGGCTGAGCGACGTGAGCAGATGCAGCAGCTACTTTCGGATCGGGTTGGGGCTCCAGTAACCGTGAAAGGTCGTCGGGCGGAGGGGATTGGTGGACTCGGGCGCTCCGAGGGAATCGCTTGTCTTGCCACAGCTTTGATTGAGTCTGCTAGCGAGTGACCACTAGCCGCCTAGCCTGTAGCGACCTAGTGAAGATAGGTGCAGAACAACGAGGAGCGCAGTTATGAGTGCCAGCAAGTCAGGTGGCAGTAAGTCAAGTGGCAGTAGGTCCGGCGCAAGTAAGCCGGGTGGCAGTAGGTCGGGTGCGAACAAGTCTGGCGCGAATAAGCCGGGTGCCGGCAAGTCAGGTAGCAGCAAGTCTGGCGCGAGCAAGTCTGGCGGCAGGTCCGGCGGAAGTAAGTCCGCTGCAACCTCGGGTAGCGGTCGAGCAGGCGCACCCCAGGCAGCAGGATCAAGCACCCGCGCTGGAAGCGGAAAACGCCGAGGTGTATCCGGGCCATCCCAGGCTCAGTCAAGTGCTGTGCGCGGCGCTTCTGGGGCACGCAGTATTGGCGCACGCAGCGCTGGCACTCGAACCGGGGGTCGTCCTGGGGCACGAGACTCTGCTCGCCCGACAACCAAAGATCGTGGGCTTGGCGGTACCCAAGTTGAGGGGCGCCAAGCTGTGCGCGAATTGTTGCTAGCAGGTGAGCGACGTACGTATGAAATTGTGATCTCGAATGAGGTTGAGCGAGTAGATATCATCGCCGACATCTTGGATTTAGCGGATGAACTACGCGTGCCAGTGACTGCAGTGAGCCGAACCAAACTTGATTCGGTGAGTCATACTGATGCACCGCAGGGAATAGTTGCTCGGGCAGGTGAAATTGCCGAGACTCCGCTCGAGAATCTGTTTGAGACCGTGGATGGCAACGCCCCGTTTTTGTTAGCAGTAGATGGTGTGACTGATCCGGGCAACCTTGGGGCCCTGCTGCGCATCGCCGAGTGTGCCGGAGTGACTGGAGTGATTCTGCCGAAGCATCGAGCAGTTCATGTCACCCCCACTGTGACTAAAACTGCCGCCGGAGCTATTGAGTACTTGCCCATGGCGCTTGTCGGTGGTCTGCCAACTGCAATTGAAACCATGAAAGACGCTGGAATCTGGACGGTTGGCCTTGATATGGAAGGCGACACAGCGATTTACAACCTTGAAGTTGCGCAATCGGGGGTGTGTCTTGTGTTGGGTGCAGAGGGCAAGGGCCTGTCTCGGCTTGTCAGGCAGCGGTGTGATCTCACTGCGTCGATTCCCCTGCACGGGCGCCTTGGGTCACTCAATGTTGCATCAGCGGGCGCAATTGCTTGTTATGAGGTCGCCCGACTGCGCAACAACTGAGCGCACAGCAACTGAGCGCGCAACAACTGAGCGCGCAGCAGATTTCTGCGGGCCAGCAATTTAGCCAGAGGCCGCAATAAATTCGAGCTGTTCCATCTCCCAGAAGGCTCGTAACGAAACAACCTTGCCTTCATCGTCGACCTTGTAAATCGCAACACCTGGAACCTGTGCGCAAGATCCATCGGGAAACGCAGTAGTGATGGTGATCACGTTGGCAACCTCTTGGGCTCCGGCATAGGACCCATGAATGCTCATGCTGATCGGGTTGGGCGCAATCACAGTGTCCCAGAATGCTGCGATTGCCTTCAGACCGTGGTGCCCAAGTCCGGACTCATCAAAAGCCGAGGGGCCAACTGGATCCTGAACCACAGCCTCTTCTACAAAGAGCGCAAGCCATGCTTCACGATCCTGATTCTGCACTGCCGATCTCGACCTTAATGATGCAGCCCTTGCGGACAGGTCACCATCTTCTGCAACGGTTGAATCAGAAATCTCATGCATATGTCCCCCTGTTACGTGGCGCAGATCCCTGCTCATCAGTCAACCAAAAACTAACCCGAACTGTAGAGCCTTCCAAGGTCGGGAATTTGTGATGCGAGTTCAGGCTCTGGATGTAAAGATGTAGCTATGACTGAAGATGAACTTCTCGCCGAGGCTTGCCCCCAGATTCGGGACCTCGGGTGGACGCACTATTTTGTTTCTGAAACAATGGCGAGGGGAACCGAACTCGGCCTTGACGGTTTCAAGTTTTATTTTCTTGGACGCGGGGGCGTACTCGGAGACGTTGATGCATCAATGGTGCAGGCTGCGTTTGGGTATTTCGAACCCACTGTGTTGGCGGATGCGTGGACATCTGGAGGTCAGATAGTCGCCCCGAGCTTGGCAGCGGCGGCGTTTCACGAGTGCGCTGCAGAACATGGTCGACGCAGGCTGACTGGAGTGGAGGAGTTAGAGGCTTTTGTCGCAGCAGCCGATCAGATAGTTGATGCCGCCGACGCCACCGCACTCACACTCTATGCCGGTGCGCTTCGCATGCCGCTTGTGCAGGATCTACCCGGTCGAGCCATGCAACTCATCTCACTGCTCCGCGAGTTTCGAGGTAGTGCCCACCTATTGGCACTGCGAGCAATTGGGCTGGACTCGGTTAAAGCACACGCAATCTCACGCCCACATGACATGGCCATGTTTGGCTGGGCTGATGATGCGGCTGGAGAGATCACTGACCTGCACAGAGAGCAGCGCGAAGAAGCCGAGTTGCTCACGGATGAGGTTGTACTACCGGCCTATATGTCGCTTGATGATGAGGGCCAAACGGCGCTGCTGTCGGGACTCAGTCGGATCGGCCCGCTGCTGACGGCCCCATGATGCAGCGGGCTTGCTGATGAAACGATCCCGGCGCGGCCTACAGGTTTTGGCTTGGGTGTTTCGAGTGCTGCTGCTTCTCGGACTCCTTGCCGTTATCTTTCTTCCGCCATTTCCTCGTTCAGGTGAAGGGGAGAAGGAAACAGCGACAATCACGAACTACGAAACGTCAATGCTTCTCACTCGGGACGGAACTCTGAGCTCCGAGGAAATCATCACAACCGAAATGCCTCCAAATAAGAGGGGCATTTTCAGGATTTTTGATACTGCGGACCCACGCCGCGAAGGTATCGAGCATCCGGTCAGCATTGAGTCGATCTCTCGTGATGGACTGCAGGAGCCTTACGAAATTGTGCCCGGCGCACTGGGTACCAAAACTGCACGTATCGGAGACTCCAAAGTTTTTCTCACTCCGGGCAAACACACCTATCGAATAATCTCCCGAACTAGCCAAGTACTTGAGCCAGGGAAAAAAGGCGAGACCCTGTGGTGGTGGGATGTAGTTGGTCAAGGTTGGAAGATGCCAATGCAATCGGTGAGTATCACCGCTCAGTTGCCTACCCGGCCTGAACGTGCTGAGTGCGTGCAAGGAAAAGACACTCCCTGCACAGCGAGTATCGAGGGCACAAGTCTGCGTATCCAGACTGGTCCTCTTGACCCGTTCACGGCCGTCACTGTTCGAGTCTCATTTCCAAGTAATGCGTTGCCCGTGCCCTCTGCTGGAACTTCAAGCACCGTCTCGGTTGCTCTCACATTGGCGTTGTCTCTCTTCACCGGTTTGTTAGCTGCTGGGCTTGGTTTGTATCTGATTTCAAAGACTCGAGAAGCAGAACCTGGGTTTCCGGTTCTCTTTGAACCTCCGGATGGGATTTTTCCGGCGCTCGGGGTGCGGGTTCTTGATGAGAGGGATTCCTCTGAAGACTTGCAGGCGACACTCTTTGATTTGGCTGAGCGCGGTCTCTTGCAGCTTGCCGGAGACGATGACCAGTGGACCGTGACAATGACAGTTGATCCGGCAACTTTTTCTGATCCGGCAACTCTTACTGGCGTGTCGCTGCAGCCCGCCGAATCCTCGATGCTTCTCGCCATGGGCCTAGGAGCTCAAGGTTCCAGCTTCGAGGTATCAAAGTCTAAAGGTTCGGGTGAACAGATTTCCGCTGCACGAAAAGCACTGAGAGCCGAAGTCGGTCAAGCTACAACCCCGTACCTGAATCGATCGACCCAAGGACTACTTGCAATGATTTTTGGGTGGTTGGCGCTTTTGGGAAGCTTCTTTCTGATCTTTCGGTACTTCTTTGGAGATCCCAATTCATCGCCAGTATGGCCAGTACTGATTGGTCTCGGAGTGTTTACTCTCGTCGTTTTAGGGATGATGTTCGATCCCGGGGTGTTATCAACACGAACTGAGGTCGGCCGGCAGGTGTGGTCACGAACAGGTGGATTTGCAAGATTCCTGACCACAGACTCATCTGAGTCTCGTTTTGAAGCGGCCAAACACTTGGACTGGTATCCCAAGTATTTGCCCTGGGCAGTGGCACTTGGCTCGGCTGATGACTGGGCGCAGCGCTACGAAGCCCAAGGTCTTGAAACACCGCAGGTGCCCTGGATTTTATGGGCAGGTACAAGCCGGAACTACTCAATGAATGACATGAATGCTTCATTCAACTCGGCCATTGCGGGAGCCTCTGCGGCCTACGCAGCATCTCAGGCAAGTAGCGGCGGGGGAGGCGGATTTTCAGGCGGCTCAGGTGGAGGTGGTGGGGGTGGTGGCTCTTGGTGAACTTGCGGACTGTTGAGGGAAAGCCTGTGTCAGTCTTGCCGGCTCGGGCAACAGACTGCGAAACAAGCACCGCCTGCGCAACATCTCATCTAGGTTATTTGTTATTGGTCATGTCACGGGCAGTCCTTTGTTCACTAACTCTTCTAAAATAAGAAAGTCATTCCCATGAGTCTGATTGTCATTCTGGTTGTGGTTCTGCTCCTGGTATTCATCGGGTTGTTCTTCGCGACTGGTCTAAATAAGTTGCGCACACAACGGGTCTCGGTAGATGAAGCCTCAGCTGGTGTCGATGTGCAACTCACTCGGCGCGCAGATCTAGTTCCTAATCTGGTCGAAACTGTTCGTGGCTACATGGGCCATGAGCGAGACACGCTTGAAGCGGTCACCAAAGCAAGAACCGATGCTCAGTCAGCCAGCACAATCGGCGAGAAATCAGCGGCTGATGGAGAGATGCGTCAGGCTTTGGCAAATGTTTTTGCAGTAGCCGAGGGGTACCCAGACCTGAAAGCCTCTACTAACTTCCAGCAACTGCAGGTGGAACTGAGCCGCACTGAGGACTTACTTGCCTTTGCCCGGCAGTACTACAACGACGCTTGCGCAACTCTCAACCGCACGCTAGTGACTATTCCGTGGTCATTTCTTGCTGGAATGTCAGGTGTTGAAAAAGGCGTATTTTACGACGCCCCAGAGGCCAACAGCGCACCACCGCAGGTCTCGTTCTAACTGCTCTGCCGATTTCCTGCTCTGCCGACTAACTGCTCTGCCGACAAGTTATTGGGCATAGACCGTGATGGTGTGCCAGCCGGTGGCACCATCTGGGGCGACGGGTGCTAGCTGATCAGTTTGTGTTTTGCCGTCACCATCGGTGGCACGCACAGCAATTTTGTGTTTCCCGCTACTTGGCTTCCAGTCAATTTTCCACTGCCGCCAAGTGGTGGCCTGATATTCCTGACCCAAGGTGGCTTCCTGCCAAGGGCCATCATCGACCTGAACTTCGACTTTTGTGATTCCCCTGATTTGAGCCCAAGCCACCCCAGCAATTGGGACCTCTTCGCCTGCTTGTACAGATGCACCGTTACGCGGAGTATCGATTCGAGACTGGGTCTTGACCGGGCCCTCTACTGACCATCCACGCGGAATCCAATACCCCTGAAACTCCTCAAAGGTGGTGAGTTCAATCTGACTCAACCACTTGGTCGCAGACACGTAGCCGTAGACGCCAGGAACGATGAGCCGAGCAGGAAAACCATGCTTGGTGGGTAGTGGTTCACCGTTCATACCAACTGCAACAAGTGCGTCTCGGCCATCAAGTAAGGCAGTGGGAAAACCAGCAGTAAAGCCATCAACAGAGCGACCCACAATTTGATCTGCTTTGGCCGAAACCCCAGCCTCTGCAAGTAGGTCATCAAGCCTGCATCCAAGCCACCGAGCAGTTCCGATTAAGTCGCCGCCAACTTCATTTGAGACACATGCAATGGTGATGTCAGCTTCAATCATCGGCCGCTCAAGTAACTGCTCATAGCTAAAAGAGAGCGGCTTGCTGACCTGTCCCATCACCTCAAGAGTCCATGTTGATAGATCCACTCGAGGCACGGTTAGAGCAGTATCGATTCGGTAGAATTCGCTGGTCGGAGTAAAGAATGGTGAAACCCCTGCAACGCCTAGTTCAACCGCAAGCGGTGGATCTGCAAGCGCTGTAGTTGGGCGTGGCAAGACAATTTTCAGTCTCTCAGCGGCTGCGGTGCCTTGGGTTCTGAGCCATCTAGCCATCCCGCCGATCACGACTGCGCCTGCCGTTACCCCGGCTGCGGTGCCCAAAAACCTCCGCCGATTTGGCGTCTTGACCAGCATGGATTGAGCTTGCTGCGGCTGATCGATAGCCCGTGTGGCTGTCTGATCGACCGGGACTTTTGAGGCGGTTTTCTGTGTAGCTCGCTCGCCCGCAAAATCAAGATTTCCGCGATGCATGAGAAACGCAAGTGTTGCCGCAGCGGTAAGCCCGCCAATCAGAGTTGGCAACGGCGCTAGCAGCCCGCTTGT
This sequence comes from Microthrixaceae bacterium, assembly GCA_040878245.1. Classification (GTDB taxonomy): domain Bacteria; phylum Actinomycetota; class Acidimicrobiia; order Acidimicrobiales; family Microtrichaceae; genus IMCC26207. The sequence goes on along the minus strand of JBBDMQ010000013.1, from coordinate 1,417 downwards.
GCCACGCCCTAGCGAGGCCAGCATGCCAATAGCCGAGAAAATACCTATACCGATCAGCCCAAAGCGAATCCCACGGCGCACCGCTTGCATGCCGAGCAGAGCCGCTCCAAGACCTAGCAAAAGTGCAACCATTCCTAACAGGACTGCTTTGTCGTTGGTGCCAAAGGTGTCAATGGCCCAGGTCTTGAGCGCTCGTGGGACGTTGTCCACCACTCGATTTCCAACGCTCACAATCGGTGCCTCAACAGAGGTCCAAACTCCAGCCAGCAACTCTCCAATGGCTAGGCCAGCAGCGGCCGATGCAAGTCCGGCAATTGCACCAATCCACCACGGCTCACTGTCGCGAGGCTCTTGTAGTTGTGCGGTTTGGGTTTCGGTCGGCGAACTCACCCCTTTAGCCTGACACACCCACTGAACTTGCCAAGGGTCACCAGCGGTAGCGCATTCGAGCAGGAGGTAGGCCAGACTGTTGTCATGTCTGATCTAGGTCCAACTGACCAACTAGGAACCACCGGAGTTTGGAGCGCTGCGCTTCGTTATGGAGATGCTGCTGCTGCAAGAGAATCTGCAGCAGAGCTTGAATCCTTGGGGTATGGAGCGCTGTGGATTCCGGATGTGGGCGGCGACTTATTTGGAGCGATAGAGAATTTACTTTCAGCGACTTTGACCGCAACGGTGGCCACAGGGATCCTAAATCTGTGGATGCACGAACCAGAAGAAACTGCTGCTCGCTATCAGGAGTTTGTCTCGAGCTTTGGGGAGCGACTGATGCTTGGGATCGGTGTGAGCCATGCGCCGCTAGCCAACATGCTCAAGGAAGGTCAGTATAAAAAGCCCCTAGCTCGCACGAGTGAGTATCTGGACCGTCTAGACGAAGCTGATCCACCTGTCCCAGTGCGGTATCGGATGCTGGCAGCGCTTGGCCCAAAGATGTTGGAGCTTGCTCGTGGTCGCACAACTGGCTCGCACCCATATTTGGTCACTCCCGAACACACTGCGCGAGTCCGGGATGCGCTCGGCACGAATTCTTTGGTCGCTCCGGAACAGGCTGTGGTACTCGAGACTGATTCTGAACGGGCTCGTTTCTTGGCGCGAACCCATCTAGCTGGCTACCTCAACTTGCCCAACTACTCAAACAACTGGAAACGAATCGGGTTTACAGATGACGACTTGTATGACGGCGGCAGCAACCGCCTTGTAGATGCGCTTGTGGCCTGGGGAGACGAAGAAGCGATTCTGGATCGGGTGCAACAACACCGCGATGCGGGTGCGGACCACGTATGTGTTCAGGTCCTCACTGAGGACCTGTTGATTCCAGCAACAGAAGAGTTGCGAAGGCTTGCTCCAGCCCTCATCAATTAGCCAACGCCTCATCCCAACTCAACCCCACCCAACCCGAAAAACGGTTTTGTGGTGG
>JBBDMQ010000012.1:0-8496 GCA_040878245.1 Microthrixaceae bacterium | reverse complement strand
TCACCGATTTCGAGTGTTGGCACCATAGATTCAGAGGGAATCCGGAAGGCCTGCACCAGAAAGGTCTTGATGAGGACCGCCACAATGACAGCGCCAACGACTACTGCAACCCACTCAATGAGGTTGCGAAGAGAGGCCGCTCTTTGTCTTCGAGCGATACTTTTTTTATTGATTGCTGACTCAGGCTGTAGCCGCACCGGCTGAATAGGTGACTCAGCGCTCGCTGGAGTTTTGCCGTCCTCTATCGAGCGACTCGTCTGATTGGAATCAAGCGGTTGTTCAGTCACTTGCTGAAGGGTACAGCGAGTAGAGCGAACTAGGAGACGTGCAAGTGAGAAATCCCACAAGCAATTAAGACTCTGAGTTGGACTCGTAACGCCGCAGGATTCGTTGAGCAGCTAGTGAGCGAACTCCTGTAAGTGACTCCCCCGTGAGCACCTCTGTTGCAACCGTCGACGGATCAAGACACAGCAAGAGCCGTTCTAACCATGGGGTGGCCGACACTGGAATCACTAGTCGAATCAGATTCTCATCGATCGCCTCATATGTATCGAATGGGTAGGCATCAGCGACCCAAGAAATAGGTTCAGGACCAACTAGCTCAACTGACCTTGAGGTTCCTGACAAGGTCTCGAATACTTCGGCAACATGCTCCGGCTGCTCAAATACCTCAGTAGTGGAATCGGCAGTTTGGATTCGGTCGACACGAAAGAGACGATCCGCCTGTGCAAGATGACAGTAGGCAAAAAGGTACCAATGGCCTTCTTTGCTGAGTATGCGATAGGGGTCAACCGTTCTCAACGTTGCATCGTCTCGGCCGTAACTGTAATAACTGAGCCTGAGCTGACAATGTTGGTCAAGACCTGAACGCAGAGTCTGAAGGATTTGCGGGTCGGCTGGGCCGAGCGTGACCTCGACGGCAGACTCTGCTCCCTCTCCTAGGACGAGAGCGATCTTTGCAACGGCTCTGCGCAGAACCTCGTTAGAGTACGCGCCTTCAGATTGCTCGGCCGTTCCGAGCTGCAACCCTGAACGATCAAGAACGGCCCTGCCGCCAGCGAGCAACGTGAGTGCCTGTGCGTGCGTTAGACGAGCAGGTCGATGAAAATACTCAGCAAGATTAATAGTGACGCAATCGTTGTCAAAGTCCACCTCAACGAGCACGTCTGGAGTAAACGGGTACAGTCCCACATCGCAAAAAACAAGTTCGAGGTCCTTACGTAGACCCTCTGCTGGCCATCCAAAGCGGTTTGAAAGTTCCGAAAGTGGGGTACCGGGATGCTCAACAATCCATGGAATGACCGCCAAGATTCTCTGAGCACGGTCAGGTGCATTCTCTATTATTGCTCCGCTCACTTGGATTCCTCCAGAGATGGAAGCACAAATAGATGTAACCACTCAATGAGATCATCTCGGAAGTGTTGCGGGCCGAGCAGTTCAGCACGATCAAGGAAGTTCAACATAAAATTTCGTAACGCTCCAAGATGACGAACATCTAGTTCTAGGACAATCGCTCCGTCTTGTCGGGTTTCAACAACCCTCAAATCCGGATCATCTGCTAGCACTGCGCTAGCAAGTTCTGCATCGACTAACACACGAGCAGTTGTACTTGGACCGCTACCAATCTCCCACTGACGAAGCAGAACCCCCTCAACAAGATGAGGTATTTCATAACTGTTTGATGGTCCTTCCTTAACAGTCTCCCCGGCTCGATCTAGCCGAAAACTTCGCTGAGCCTGCTTATCAACATCGAAGCCAGTCAGATACCAGTGGCCTCGGCGAAACTCCAACCGATAAGGCTGCACACGCCGCTTGATCTTTTCATAGTCAAAAGTTGCCTCACGCCGTTCCAAGATGCATCTAAAGAACTTGGTAAGAGGCTTGGGTATTGGAACTGCGCCAACTGGACTTGCAGCCGCTGCAAGCTCAGAGTTCAACCCACCGAGTTTCCGAAGGCCTGCCGCAAGGTCACCAGCGTCAAGTCCTTCGGCCTGAACCACGGTTGCCGCAAGGTGCAGTGCTGCAAGTTCATCTGCATCAAGTCCTGGATCGGGAAGGTTCTCTCTCCGAATGGTGTACGCAGCATGTGGTTGCTCAAGGTAGTTGATTTCAACAGTATCTAGAGGAATTCCAATTGCCCGGAGTGATTTCTTATCTTCTTCAAATCTTTTACGAAACGCCACATCGGACTTGGTGCCTTCTCGAATTGGGTAGCCAGGGATTCGATCTCGAATTTGGTCAGAGGTCAGCGGAATTGTTGCGTCAATCAGGGCGGCGGTCAGATTAAGCAGTCGTTCTACCCTTTTAGTTCTCACCTCACTATCTTATGAGTTGCCGCTGCTATACGGCGCGCTTATGTGTTCAGCATTTGCGCAGCTACAACGCCAGCAGCCGCTGCATTTTCAAAAAAAAGCAGGTCCTCGTGAATATGTCTTCCCATAGTGGTGGTCTGCAGGCCTCTCGACCCCATGAGTTCTACAACATCTACTGCTTTAGGCAGATCTTGCGAATGATCAGTTCTGGCAACACGGACCCCCGGCAGATCTGCAAGTTGTGGAGTAGTTGCAGCTACCCACGGGGCGCAATGGGTAAGTTCAGCGATCGTTCTACTGTGATGCGATAAACCCCGATGGCGTTGACGCGGGTCACCGCTCGATGCACGCACACACAAGATGGGCGTACCTCCCAGAGCTGCAACGAGGTCAAGCACCGAGGACACCTCAATTGCAGTGGTACCGAGCGCTGTTCCGGTACCAACTACCCCTGGCCCCATACACACCACGACAGCATCGGCTCGCTGGGTATGAACAGCAAGCCCTAACCCAGAAGCCACATTCACTGCCTCAAGGTCTCCCCCAAATGCATGTCCTGCAGTCACCGTGGCAGAAATCAGCTGTTTCGATTTCAGTTCCGCAACCAAATCCGAGATGACAATTGGCAATGATGCGCCGTCAGTCATGACATAAGCCAGCGAGTGATCAGGTGCAAAGTGCGCAAAGGCCGCAGCAACTGCGGCAATCTGACTATGAACCGAACAGACCACAACCGGAGTTTTATTGAGCGCTTGATCACACTCGGGGTGATTGAGCTCATCGGTTCCTGCATCAAACTGAAGGCTGGTGTAGCGCAGTTTCATGATGTGATCAGGCCCCGGCGAGATGAACTCGTTGAGAGACAGGTTCCAATGCACGACATGCCAACCACCAGTTCCCAGCTGCAAGTCGACCGCTGTTGTATTCAAAACGAGTTGATCCCCCACGGAGCAACTGCCGGTGAGGTCTGTCAAGGCATATGCCCGAGCGTTTAAACCTTCGCTCATCTTGACTCCGAGTCGCTGCAAGCCATCACGCTCTTGCAAAATTTCGGTCACTCGACCTGATCGAAAACTTGGCATCAGCTCACCGACACATTAAAAATCGGGAGTGCCTCTCGTGTTGGTTGACCGCGAAGCGAGCCAGCCGGCGGATAATCATCAGGGTGATCAACCTGCAGGTCCCATATTGGAAGAACCAATGAGGACGGGTGCTCCGAGGAACGGCCAACAACATGAACTGCATCCTCAGAAATTGGATTTTCGAAACACCAAAACGGGTGATCACGACCTGGCGTAGACACTGCTACTCGCAAGCAAGAACCTGCCCGCAACAGATGAGTCAGAGGGTGAATCGGAACCCGAAATCCTCTCCATTTCCCGATTTCAAGACTCTTGCGATCACAGTCCAAAAAAGTGTAATCAACGCGAAGAGTGTCGGAATGATCTGGATCTTCAACTGCGTGGATAGGTCGATGCCAACCACATTGCAGTCGCTGCTCGACACCATCGGAGCGAATTTCTGTCAGTGTTACTTGAATCGCTGTGTCAGCACTTCCTGCCACAAGCCACAGAGCAACGTGACCGGAACCGGCTATTAGCTTTGCCTCTGGGAGAGGCATCGTCTGATAGGCCACAAAGTGCTCATCGCTAAAGCGGGTCCAGTCAATAATGACTGTTGGCCGAGTGAATTCATTGAGGTTATCTAGAAGCTCCATGGAGTAGGCCAACTCCCCCGCAGATGGATCGTCAGTGAACGAATCCGAGCCCTCCCCGTTCGGGGCAGAGTCGCTCAAGATTCCGCGATCGTTGAAGTACCAACGCTGTGGCGTCACATCAGCTGGAGGAAAGGAGTCGGTCTCGATCTCGAACCTGTGCGCTGGAGCTCCTAAAACTTCGTGGCCAGACCCTGATTCGAACAGGATCCGGACCCGCGGCTCGGCCAGATAGTCAGCCAATGCCAGGTCGAAATTGCCTTCAGCGTGTCCGAACCTATCTGCCTCGAGTTCAGCGTTATAGCCGAACACTTCTTCAAATTGAAGTGGCGCAAAACTTCGAATGATCTCCGGAACTACTGGAATTCGCATGGCAACATGAAAGGACAAAAACTCAAACCAGCGAAGGATCACCATGGGGCTATAGCCGTCGGGATGGTGGCCATTGAACAAGTTGAAGCGCTGAGATGGGCTTGAGTCAAAGGATTCAAGCATGAGCGCAAACCTGCTACCAGTCTGCTCGTCCTGCCAAGCGCCGGTGAGGTAGACCGGAACCTCAATTTGGCCAACCAAGTTAGCTGTTCGTCGAGAACCCATTATTGGTCGAAAGTTAGAGATTGCTCGACCAAATTGCTCAAAATCAAAGTTCTGGCTGCGAATTAGTTGGTTTGTTCTGGCAATTTCATCGCCGGCATCTATGCGCTCCTGATCCCAGGCCATTCCTCCAGCAGCACTCTGCTCATCCCTGGCGGCAAGCCATGCACGAGTAAACCCCGTGTTATAGATTCCACCCGGCCACTGTTGCCTCCACAGGTCATCGATAACAGACAGAGGAGCTATAGCTGCCAGGCTCGGCGGCCGAGTTGCCGCTACATACAGTTGACTAATACCTGGATAGCTCAGGCCAACCATGCCGACGTGGTTGTGCAGCACCCACGGTTGCCGTGCAACAGTTTCGACTACGTCATAACCATCTGCAGCCTGCGCCGGACTGAATACATCAAATACGCCGCCGGAGCATCCCGTTCCTCGCATATTTACCCCCACCACAGCAAAGCCCATCAGATTGCCAATAAGGGTTCCTGGTTGCGGAGCGTCTGGGTTAGAGGGGCTATAACCCGAGTACTCAATCACAGTTGGGTAAGGGCCAGGCCCGTAGAGCCCTTCATCGGGAAAGCGCACCAAGATCGACAAATCCACACCATCACGAACGCGCAGGTATCCAAATCCAATGGCAAGCTCCTGTTCGTACAACGAGGGATCGGGCAGGTCGCCCACGCTCAGAACACGAACTGATTCTTCACCAACTGTGTAATCACCCGGCTCTAGGACTTCACCTTCAGCTAATGCAGATGCAAGCTGCTCTGCTGTTTCCAGAATGATTGGTTCCGACGGGACATAAGCCAAGTGGGCGTTGCCAAGGTGATCTGCAACAAGAGTCACAATGAGTCTGGAATGGGCATCACGCACCTCAATCAGGGTGCCGCTCTCTGCTCCGGTCACTGTCAATGTTTCAACGCCAGCTCGTACCTGCATTGGTCCTCTTTGCTAGTTACATGGGACGAGGAAGCTCCCTAGCTCCCCCGGATAGCTCCCATAGGCTAGGCGACAGCATCGTTTAGAGGGATTCGATCAAGCGCGCTACCCGCTCGTCTTCAGAGATAAACGGGTCCTTACAGAGCACCGTCCGTTGCGCCTGATCATTGAGCTTCAGGTGGACCCAATCCACTGTGTAATCCCGCTTGCGCTCCTTAGCCTTGCGGATGAAATCTCCGCGCAACTTTGCTCGGGTGGTCTGCGGCGGGGTTTCGAGGGCCTCCGCAATCGCGCCGTCACTGACAATCCTCTCAATCCTCCCCGCATTTTGCAGCTTGTAGAACACAGATCGAGAGCGATTGATGTCATGGTATTGAAGATCAAGAAGTGCAACCTTTGGGTCCTCCAACTTGAGCGAGTGTTTGGCGGAATACGCCTCTATCAGGTTGTGTTTCGTGACCCAATCAACTTCTGCATCTAGCGACAACGGCTCATCCTGCAAACCAATCATGACGTGCTCCCACATGCCGAGCGCCTGTTTCTCTTGTGGAGAGAGGTCATGATTATCTGCATATCGCAATGCACGAGCCAAGTACTCAGACTGAATCTCGACTGCCGAGGCTTCACGCCCATTCGCTAGGCGTACCTTACGTTTACAAGTGATGTCGTGGCTGATCTCTCGGATGGCCCGAATCGGATTTTCTAGAGTCATATCACGAAGAACAACCGTTGGATCTTCCAACATGCGCAAAATGATCGAACATGCACCAACCTTTAAGAAGGTCGCATACTCGCTCATGTTTGAGTCACCAACTATGACATGTAACCGCCGAAAACGATCCGAGTCGGCGTGTGGTTCATCCCTAGTGTTAATGATCGGCCGGGATCGAGTTGTTGCCGATGAGACACCTTCCCAGATATGTTCCGCCCGCTGAGAAATAGAGAATTGAGCGCCCCGTGCAGTCTGAAGAACCTTGCCAGCTCCAGCGTAGATCTGCCTGCTTACTAGGAATGGAATCAGTACTTCGGTGTAGTGGCCAAGGTCGTCATCTCGACTTGTGAGGTAGTTCTCATGACAGCCATAGCTGTTTCCAGCGGAGTCAGTATTGTTACGAAAAAGATAGATATCCCCTCGGATACCCTCTTCGGTAAGCCGCTCCTGAGCAGATTCGACGAGTTGCTCAAGAATCCATTCGCCCGCTTTGTCATGAGCGACTAAATCATGCAGCGAGTCACACTCGGGGGTGGCGTACTCGGGATGAGAGCCAACATCGAGGTACAGGCGGGCACCATTAGCTAAAAACACATTCGATGATCTGCCCCATGAGACCACACGTCTAAATAAGTACCTCGCGACCTCATCTGGACTCAGACGACGTTGGCCTCGAAGAGTGCAGGTAACTCCGTACTCATTTTCAAGTCCGTAGATGCGGCGATCCATAACTTCAACCTACATTCCCGACTGCACTACTCGTTGCCGCTTGGTGAACCCTCGCTGCCAAGGACTGCAGTCACGTCGTCATCTTCTACTCGTCGAAAGGCGCGACGAGTGCCAGCCCTATCAAGTACTGCAACCTCTATTTCGCCGACCACCAGGCTTCGCTCAGGTCCCGACAACGCATCGACTGCTGACTGAATTGCCTGTGCGAAACTGCCACCCGCAACCCACTCGTCTTTCATGCGTGTACCGATCGCTTCAGCTTCGCCACCGAGTACACACCAACCTGTCTCATCAACCAAAGTTCCGTCATAAAGGATGTGAAACAACTGGTCTTGGGAGGGGTCGTGGCCGATCTCGGCTACTAAAATCTCGACTTCCATAGGCTTCATTTCGTGAGTAAACACCTGGCCCAGCATCTGCGCATATTGGTTTGCCAAGCTGCGAGCGTCAACGTCCTCGCGACTAAAGGAAAACCCTTTCAAATCTGCGTGGCGCACTCCCGCTATACGTAATTGATCGAATTCGTTGTACTTGCCAACCCCACCGAAGGCAATGCGGTCGTAGATCTCTGAAATTTTACGCAACATACGCGATGGGTTTTCGGCACATAACAAAATACCCTCATCGAAAGTGCAAGCCACCATGGCACGCCCGCGAGCAATACCTTTGCGCGCATAATCGGCTCTGTCCTGCATCATTTGTTCGGGAGCTACATAAAATGGGGCAGTCATCGTGGACCTCCGCGTTCAGTCGCAACCTGGTCGAGAATACTGAGGTAGCGCGCTTCGAGATCATCATTGCCAAGGCGCTCAAACCCATCGGCTGTAATCGTGGCCACAACGGGGAAAATCCCACGAAGCAAATCAGGACCTCCAGTCGCAGAGTCCTCATCTGCAGCCTCGTACAGTGCCCGCAGTACTAAATCGATTGTCGCATCGGCCGTGAGGGTGTCACGCCAACCCATTTTGATCACTGTGCTGGCGTGCATCTGCCCGGACCCAGTCGATGCGTGATCAAACTCCTCGTACCTGCCTCCAGTGACGTCGTATTGGAAAAGTCTCCCAGCAACTCTGGCAGTATCGAATCCAGCAAAGATAGGTACAACAGCAAGCCCTTGCATGGCTGCCGGAAGATGATTTCTTACCATTTGCGAGAGTTGGTTCGCTTTACCCTCAAGGCTCAGCGGCGCACCCTCAACCTTTTCGTAGTGCTCAAGTTGCAGTTGAAACAATCGAACCATTTCGATTGCTGGTCCAGCGGCACCTGCGATTGCAACGCCGGAATGCCGGTCTGCAGGAAACACCTTTTCGATGGTTCGATGGCTGATGAAATTTCCAGATGTAGCTCGCCGGTCACCGGCCATAACTACGCCTCCGGGATAACGAACTGCTACGCAGGTTGTCCCATGGGTGACCGCAAACCGAGCGTCAACCGGCCCGGTAGGAATTGCTGGGGAGAGCCCCGCACGCCGAACGAGTGCAGCAAAATCGGGA
>JBBDMQ010000011.1:0-1592 GCA_040878245.1 Microthrixaceae bacterium | reverse complement strand
TGGTGGTCTCGGTTCTAGGCGGTTTGTGGCGCCGTCAGTCTAGTGAGGAAGGCCAAAAATCTGCGGTGTGCGCTGCCGCACCCAAGCATACTATTGCTTTACAAACACTCTGTATGTAAACTTGAAGCATCGGCTATTTCGCCGAACTCCACATTCACCGACTCACGAGGGTTAATCATGAAACAATCCGTTCGGACTCTGCTCGTACTTCTCCTAGCAGCAAGCGGGACTGTTGCGTTCTCTCACTCTGCTCTGGCCGCAACCTCAGGCTCATCTTCAGGGGGCACAACCTGCACAGGGAGGTTGATTTCAATACGAATTAACGCACTCGAAGACAGCAGCACAACCCCCGACGGAAGCGACTTTGATGTCACAGGCCAAGTCATTGCTATTGATCGAGAAGCTCTTGGGCTAGCGCCGGGTCAAGATATTGACGCAGTAATCGACTTTATAGGTGTCTTCCAAAATGGCGATGGTGTGCGAACAATTACCGCCTCGGATGGCTTCTTTCGGGGAGTTGTATCGGTGCTAGAAGCAGAGAGCACAGTGTCGGTTGAGGTAAGTATTGACTCCGGAGATGATCTTGAGGAACTGACGTGTGAGGTGGATTTCCCCGGAGCTAGCAGATCTGAAACCACAACCACAACCACAACTGCAGTCACGACCACAACAACTGGCGGGGGTGCAGTACCAACAACTACTCCCACTTCGACAGTCCGCCCCTCGGTGAAGGGTGTAAATGCCACTGCAGCGCCTACTCCCGCAGCAGTGCAGGGTGAGTTGGCGCTGACTGCAAGTAATTCTTGGCCCTTAGCGATACTCGGGATATCAATGGCAGCGCTCGGTTTCGGGCTGCTTCTAGCTGAACGCAAACTTCGGCTCCGCTAAAGATTGCAGCTAAGACTCGGCCCGTGCGCTCAAGATCGTTCCGCAGCGCTTTGGCGACAGTATGTGTCGTGAAAGCGCTGCAGAACGCGCAAATACCCTGCTGAACGCTGCAGCAAGAAACCATTAGTCCCGACCCGCAATACCCCAAGAACCTAGGCTGTAGCTCTGTGACAGATCACGCTGCACCCGAGATAACCCAAGACCTAGCGCTCGAGGGCTCCTCGCTTCAGGTTGACGGTACACATACTGAGGACCCAACTTGGCCGCAGATTCTTGCCGCCAAAGAGTCGGGCCAACTGATGTGGCTGGATTGTCAGACGCCAGATGCCGAGGACCTGCACCGTATGGTGCACATGTTCGGCATTGACGAAGAGATGATTTCTGACTCGGGGGACTTCAATCAGCGGACCCATATGGCCGAGTACGGCACCTATGTTCTGATGGTCTTCTACGGGGTGGCGGCCGATGCATGCACCATGATGGAAGTGCATGTATATGTCATGCAGCATCAGGTGATCACCGTTCGAAACGGGCCGTGCGCAGTGATTGAGGAACTGCATGGTCGAGCCGGAAAGATGATGACTCCGACTACCACAGTGCCAGCTGTGCTGACTCGGATTTTGTCGGTGCTTGTTGGAACATTTGCTGACGCGTTAGATGTAGTTGATGACGAACTCACCGATTTAGAGACCAGCATTCTTCAC
>JBBDMQ010000010.1:0-1593 GCA_040878245.1 Microthrixaceae bacterium | reverse complement strand
GAGAACGCTACGGGAAGCGGGGCCTTCCCCGAGGATGGTGTCGCAACTGCCTGCACGACGGGCGCCTGATTAGCGTTGGAGTTGATGGTGACCGGCGTGGTTGCTGTAGCACCGTCGTTGTCAGTCAACGTCAGAGTGGCCGTGTACGTGCCCACTGTATAGGTGTGACTTGGGCTGGCTTCGGTGGAAGTACCGCTGCCATCCCCAAAGTCCCATAGATAGGACTCAATAGTCCCGTCAGAATCAGTCGAGGCTGAGGAGGAGAAGCTCACGTTCAGCGGACGCTTGCCCGAAGAGGGAGTGGCCACAGGGACAGCAACTGGAGCAACGTTTACGGCGTCCACATTGACTGACACTGTGGTGAACCCGGTATCGCCGGAATCATCGGTCAGGGTCAGCTTTGCTGTCTTGAGTCCGGGAGTGGAGTAAACGGTGCTGGGGTTGGCGTCAGCGGAGTCCACCGTGCCGTTGTTATCGAAGTCCCAGGCGTAGCCGATGATGGAGCCGTCGTTGTCCACCGAACCTGCAGAGGAGAACGCCACGGGCAGCGGAGCCTTAGTTCCCGTGGGAGTAAAGTTTGCTACTGCGACTGGCAACTGATTGGCCACAGTTGCTATGGCAGCTGTGGTGGTGGCGATGTTGCCGTCGTCGTCAGTCACGGTGAGCTGTGCAGTAAACGTGCCCACGCCATAGGTGTGGCTTGGGTTGGCATCGCTACTCAACGGGGAGCCGTCGCCGAAGTTCCAGCTATACGAAACAATGGTTCCATCTGGGTCGACCGAACCAGCCGAAGAGAAGGTCACTGCAAGAGGTGCCTTACCTGAGTCTGGGGTGACAGAGGCTGCAGCTGATGGGCCAAGATTGACGATAGTGTCCACGATGATGGAGTCAGAGTCAGTCAGGCCGCCGTTGTCTGTGACGGTGAGCGTCACCACGAAGGAACCGACCGTGGTGTAGGTGTGACTTGGTGAGGCTCCGGAGCCAGCGGGTGAGCCATCTCCGAAGTCCCAGGAGTAGGACACGATTCCTGCATCGTCACCAGACCCAGCCGAAGAGAACGTGTAGAGAGCCGGGGCTTTGGTAGAGACCGGGCTCACTGAAGTGACCGAAAGTGCCGCAGTTGGTGCCGGGTTCTCACTGACAGTAATCGTCAGAGCTGCCGAATCTGTTGCTCCAGTGTCATCAGTCACCGTGAGTACAGCGGAGTACTCGCCTGCCACGGTATAGGTGTGGCTTGGGTTAGTTTCAGTGCCTCGGTAGCTATATCCATCACCGAAGTCCCATGCATAACCAGCAACTGTTCCATCAGAGTCGGTTGATCCGACCGAGGAGAATGCCACTGCGAGGGGTGCATTACCAGAAGAAATATTTGAGTTGGCTACTGCAACTGGGGCCACATTTGCGACAGAGACAATGCTGATGGTCTTCGAGTCGCTATCGCCACTGTCATCAGTAATGGTCAAAGTTGCGGTGTATTCACCAGGGCTATAGGTATGTGAGGCGTTTTGGGTGTTTGCACCCGGAGAGCCGTCACCGAAGTCCCAAGCATAGTTTGCAATGGTTCCATCAGTATCTACTGAACCAGCAGAGCTG
>JBBDMQ010000009.1:0-8557 GCA_040878245.1 Microthrixaceae bacterium | reverse complement strand
CCGCAGTAAGTTGGGCTCAAGCGGCCGGAACACTCACCCTGCAGTGGTTCAATAATCCGGAACTCGCTGTTGATTCTAAAGAAGACGGAACTCCAGTCACCCAAGCCGACAAAGCCGCAGAACGCCTCCTTCGCGAACTCATCGAAGCGAGCTTTCCGGAAGACGGCATACAGGGTGAGGAAGAGGCTGCGCGCTTAGGTACCTCGGGTCGCGGGTGGGTGATTGATCCCATTGATGGCACGAAGGCCTTTACGCACGGCGTGGGCACCTACTCAAACTTGTTGTACCTCTCAGACGAACACGGACCAGCAATTGGAGTGATCAACCTTCCCGTGCTTGGCGAAACTATCTACGCAGGACGTGGTCTTGGGTGCTTTATGAATGGAGTGCCGTGTCGAGTCTCGGAACGTGAGGAACTGAACGGTAGCTACTTGTCGTGCACCGGATTTCATATGTGGACAGATGAGATGTTTAAACGGGTGACTGCCGCCGGGCCGAGACTGCGCACTTGGGGAGATGCTTACGGCTATGCCCTAGTGGCCTCTGGGCGCATTGAAGCAATGATGGATCCCGTTCTCGCTTGGTGGGATATTGCCCCGCTCACCGTCATCATCCCTGAAGCCGGTGGCATGCTCACAGCCCGCAACGGCTCTAGCAAGGTCAACATGGATGGCACCGATGACACATCTACTAGTGGGGTGTACTCAGCTATTGCATCAAACGGACTACTGCATACGCAGTTTGTAGAACTGCTTCAGCCATAAGTTGCAAGTCGTTACACCAACACCAGATCAGCGTCCTCGTCATGAAGAGAAATCCGATCCCCGCAGCCCGAGGCCGAAGAGATAGAGGATGCATACTGAGCACGCCGGCGGGCAACTAGCCCTGGTGTCTCAGTTGTGACATCCACCGAATCCTGATCAACGTATTGCGCTTCAATTCCGTCTTTCAGCATGGCTAGCGCTTCGGTTCGCATCTGCGAGACCCGTGATTCGGTCACACCCATGAATGCTGCCAATTCAGTTGAGCTGCGCTCCTCAATGAAATATCCGACCACCACAATCCGGTGGCGCTCGGGCAATAGATGCACTGCATCCCGAAGATAAGCGTGAAGCTCTCGTGATTCGAGTTCTGCCGAGGGCTCAATAGCGGACTGGTCACTGAGTATGTCAAGCAATGTCAGTTCTTCGTCATCGGAGGAACCAAGCATTGAATCAAAAGCCAGAACTACAGATCGGAACAACCGGTCCCGTAACCGATCAAGTTCTGCACGCGAGATACCGAGTTCTTGCGAGGTCTCAGCAAGTGAGGGTGCCCGGCCAAGTCGATGTGCAAGTTCAACTTCAGCTTGGTCCAGACTACGAGCGAGAGCCCTGACTGACCTTGGGGCCCAATCAGCGGCTCGGACGGCATCAATGATTGCACCGCGAATTCTTTGCGCAGCAAATCGGTTGAATGGCACTCCCCGAGACTCATCAAACCTTATGGCTGCCTCAACAAGTCCAAGTGCGCCAGCACGAGCGAGTTCCTCACGGTCAACATGTCGGGGAAAGTTCACTGCAACTTGAAAGACCACGTGCCCGACAAGTGGCAAGTTTTCTTCAATAAGTGCCGTGACCTGTTGTTGCGTCAGCGGTGCTGATCCGAGTGTCAATGTTTCGCCCATGACTCATTCTCCTCCGTGCCGAATGTCGGCACTTGGAGGTATCGGCAGATAGGCGCGCCAAACTTGAGCGATTTTCCAAGAAATTCCCAACAAATTTCTTACACTGTCCGACATCGACGGAAAGTGGTGTTATTTATCACTCTTGGTGAGTTAGATCGGCTTATTCCCCAGAAACCTGAGCCTTATAAGAGAATTTCTTTCAACTCGGTGTGTCTCAAGAACCCTGCGACCCTTCGAACACCGCGGCCCGGACTCCACGAAGCGCTAGTTCGGCAAGCAACTCCGAGGTTGCGCCCAATCCGGCTAAACCGGTTGCACCCGGGGAAACACTTGAAGAAGTCAACAACTGCGCTGACCCAAACCACAAAGCAACAACTGCCGCAGTTGCTGCCGCAGCGACGGCAGGACGGTCCAAAGCGCCGTACACCACCCACTCCCGTTCGCCTGCACGTTCACCACGTAGCTCCACCCGCAAGGCTCCGATACCACCCTCTGAAGGAGCCGGTAACCAGACTGGGAATGGAGCAAGCACTCGATCTCGGCGTGTGGCAGCTAATCGCGCCGTGACTCGCTCAATCTTCGGAAATACCGGCACTAGTAGTAGTGGATCAGCGAGGGCTGCTCGATAGCAATCTCTTGCACCAATTGGATCTGGGAACCAGCAAAGCTCGCGCCCAGAAAATCCTGGACGTTTTACCCAGGAGCCGTCACGCCAGTCGGTAGCTGTACCTCGGAGTGCACGAAGCCGTTGAGCAGCGCATGCAGGACCAGCAGCACCATGACGCGCAATATGAATCTCGTCTACACGATCTAACAATGTGGATGCATGACTCGCAAGCAAGCACGACAGACCTGGAGCAAATGACGCACCAACAACCAGTGTCTTGCCGACCGAGGTTGCAGAAGCGTGCAACTTAAGCAGTCTCTGAACTTCTACCGGATCATCAGTAGTAGTGATCACATCCCGGCCTAGAGAGAGTTGCTGCTGAGCAATCTTGTACTGCTCACCTGCAGCGCGAGCAATAATCACCGTGGTTATTTCATCCGGAAGTTGCGCATCTCCTGATTGATCAATCAGCATCGAAACCGAGCTACCGAACTGGTTCCTCAATAGATTCAATCGATCATTTCTTCGAGTCACAATGGTGATAGACCGGTTGGGTGACTCACCGAACGCTCGAGGACCGAGCAATTCCCGCGTAATACGCACCCCGAGAATACCCGCGCCGATTACTGCGATCTGCTGAGTACTCATCTCAGGTCGGGGCCGGAGAGCTCTCGCCAACCCCCCGTAGAGGGCACAGTGGCGTCGCCGCCGAGGAACCGAACTACCACACTGACCAAGAGCCCCAAGCCCAGTGCGAGCACTGCCCGTTGCAGACCACGCATAACTTCCTCCTAGGGGTACTACTTCAAACTGCGTGGGGCTAGCTGGAGTCGAACCAGCGACCTCACCCTTATCAGGGGTGCGCTCTAACCAACTGAGCTATAGCCCCTCTGCGATGTCAGACCCTGACGGAATCTCACAGAGACGGACACCCTAGCGGAGGTCCTACTGCTGGTTCGATTCGCGAACCGGACGAGCAGTTTCCTCTTCAATAACAGAGATCCAGACGCCGCCAATAATATCGCTAATCAAGTTAAAGACCAGCGTGGAAATCACTACTGCGGCAGCGAGGCCCAAGCACCATAACAAGCTCACCAGTCCGAACTGCCGAAAAATAAATTGGCCATCAAGTGTCCAGTCCTGCAGCGAGAGAGAGGAATTCACAAAGTTTTCGATACTAGAAATCGTTCCAGCGTTACTTGCAACTGTCCACAAAATCACTGCAGCGATCATGAGCATTAACCACAAACTCAAGCTCAGCAGCAACGTCAACTTGAGTATCGACCAAGGATCAATATGGCGTATCAAACGCCGCACTTTTCGAGCCTCAAAGCGCTGTCTTCTATAACCAAGCCGCCGATTCACAGCTGAAGACGGTGCAGAGACCTCCGCCTCTTGCTGCGGCTGCTCTGACTGCTCTGGCTTGGACTGCTGAGAAGTATCGCTCACTGACATATCTTACCGAGGCAAGATCTCAGAGCCGGGATTGCCTACAACAACAAATGGCGCTGGTATTTCCTCACCAAGTTCCGCAGCCGCTGCAGAAGCTGAAACACCATCAACAAGTACCGTCACGCGAACAGCAGTCAGGCCAATGCTCTCAAATCCTGTCAGCGAAGCACGGGAAGCTCGGCTGACCTGCTCGGCTGCGCGTTGTCCGTCAGCTACTGCCGCCAGAGCTACGAGATCGGCCACCGCATCAGCTTGAGCGCGTTTGACTGCCGCATCTCCTAGTCGGCTCAGACCGAGCACACCGAGAGCAATTACGCAACCCACCACTAAGAACATGGGGACAACAGAACCTCGCTCAGAAGCAATGCCTACCCTCACTACGATTCAAACTCTTCAGGGGCAGATTCAACAGACTCAGGATCTTCGGAGATACTGCTCTCTGGGGTTGCACTTTCAACCGCTGATATGTCGACCCCAGTCTCCAACTCGCCAGTCTCCAACTCGCTAGCTTCCAACTCGCCAGCATCCGAATCTGGGCCTGTCAGGACTCGAGCAACAGCAGCAACTTTGCTATCGCCATCAAGGTTCATAACTCGCACACCAGAGGCAGTTCGGCTTTGAACCGAAATACTCGATACCTTCGTACGGATAACCACACCGCCATCGTTGATCATCAACAGGTGGTCATCTTCGCCAACCAAGAAGGCCGTCACTACCCTGCCCTTATTTGCATGGATTCGGTGCGCCTTGACACCCTGTCCTCCCCTGCGCCGCAGGCTGAACTCCTCTACCTCTGTGCGCTTGCCATAGCCACCATCTGTGATGGTAAGGAGTCGAAGCACTTCCGCCGGCTGAGTGTCCGATGGAGCACCATCATCATCGGCAGTGCGCAGTGATAGCGGTGCCGCAATCGAGTCCGCCCCTACCACTGAATCATTGCCTTTCAGGCGCATACCGCGAACTCCGCTAGCAGTTCTCCCTGTAGGCCGAATATCTCCTTCGCTAAATCTGATCCCCTGACCTGATTCAGAAATCACCATGATTTCGTCATCTGGCGAAGTTGGCATCACACGAACTAGCTCGTCATTTTCACGCAGATTGATCGCGATCAGGCCCGCCTGCCGAGAGCTGTCGTATGCATTAAACATCGTCTTTTTCACCGTGCCCTGACGAGTCACAAACATCAAGTAGCGATGCGATTCATAATCACGAGTGTCGATAATTGTTTGGATCTTCTCGTCCTGATCGAGCTGCAACAGATTCACTATGGCTAGGCCTTGCGCTGTTCGGTCCCGCATGGGTATCCGATGGGCTTTGAGTCGATACACCTTCCCCTTATTGGAGAAAAATAATAAGAAAGCGTGGGCTGAGGTGAAGATTAGGTCCGTGATGTAATCCTCATCTTTAAGTCGAGCCCCTGCCACACCACGGCCGCCACGAGCCTGGGTTCGGAAAGTGTCGGCCGCCACAGTCTTGACATAGCCGCGGGCTGTCATCACGACAACTACTTCCTCATCATCAATGAGGTCTTCTATTTCAAGGTCGCCGTCATCGTGTTCCAGAGTTGTTTTGCGAGGGGTCGCAAACTCGTCTCGAATTTCGGTCAACTCATCCTTAATTACCTGACGCAAGACAGTGTCATGAGCCAAAATGTTCTTGAGAAACAGAATCGTTTCTAGCAATGTCGCTTGCTCATCCTCAAGGCGTTCACGACCCAAACGAGTCAACGTAGACAGACGCATATCTACGATCTCGGTAGCTTGAATCTCGCTGAACTCAAATCCTTCACCTTGCAGCGCAATAATTGCTGAAGCCCTGTCAGCCGAGGCACGAATCTCTGCAATGATTTGGTCGATTAAATCAAGTGCCTTGAGGAATCCCTCGACAATATGGTTTCTGCGTTCAGCTTTATCTAGGCGGAACTGAGTCCGCCTGGTTATAACTTCGACCTGATGATCGATGTAGTGCACTAGTGCTTCACGAAGATTCAAAGTTCGTGGGACACCATCTACAAGCGCCACAAAATTAGTTGCAAAAGTGGTTTGCAACGGTGTGTGCTTGTACAAGTTATTGAGCAACACATTGGCTGGAGTGTCACGCTTTAGTTCAATGACTAGACGGGTAACTCCCCTAGATCTTTCGTTGCGAATTTCTCGTACACCTTCGATCACACGAGCGTTGGCTAGTTCCGCAATCTTTTCTTCGATCGTTTCAACCGAAGTCTGATACGGAATTTCCGTGACCACAATGCGGTCACCTTTCGGGCCTTCTTCGATTTCAGCCTTTGCTCGCATTTTGATGGAACCTCGGCCAGTCCGAATAGCCGAAATAAGACCAGCTCGACCCATGATCTGCGCACCGGTCGGAAAGTCTGGGCCTTTCACAAACTCCATCAGATCATCGGGAGTCGCCTCGGGGTTGTCGAGCAGATGCAAGGTTGCATCAATAACCTCACCAAGGTTGTGCGGTGGAATATTTGTTGCCATCCCAACAGCAATCCCCTGGCTTCCATTCACCAACAAGTTAGGAAATCGGCCCGGCAGTACCTTCGGCTCTTCGGTTGAGCCATCAAAGTTCGGAGAGAAATTGACGGTATTTTCATCAATCCCCGCCAACATATGCATGGCCAAAGGCGTGAGTCGACACTCTGTATATCGATACGCCGCCGGTGGGTCCGAAGGGGAACCGAAATTACCATGAGGGTCAATAAGAGGGTGGCGCAACGAAAAGTCCTGACCCATTCGAACTAGTGCGTCATAGACAGACTGATCTCCGTGCGGGTGATACTTACCGAGTACATCGCCAACCACAGTTGCGCATTTACGATGGTTTCTATCTGGGCGCAAGCCAGCTTCGTGCATAGCCCACAGAATCCGACGGTGAACAGGCTTTAAGCCGTCACGAGCGTCGGGCAACGCCCGAGCAACGATAACTGACATGGCATAGTCCAAAAAGGACTGCTCCATCTCTTGTTGAATCTCTATGGGTTCAATCCGCCCGAACGTTGTTCCTGGCACCGAACCATCTACAGGCGTGTCGTCACTCATGCTTGGTTACTCATGCTTGGTTACTCATGTAGTCACACTCCGGTGTTGTTCAGTTAGATATCTAAGAAACGAACGTCTGAGGCGTTGGTCTGTATGAAATGCTTCCGGCTCTCGACGTCATCACCCATGAGTATTGAAAACACCTCATCGGCAATGACGGCCTGCTCAACAGAAATCTGCAACAGAGTTCGTCGCGCAGGATCCATTGTTGTAGCCCACAGCTCCTCGGCATCCATTTCCCCAAGACCTTTGAGTCGCTGGAACTCGTTCTTATGATTGGGATGATCAGCAATAAACGCAGTTTTGGCTGCATCATCTTTGAGATAGATCTTGTTGCGGCCGACTTCGGTTGAGAACAAGGGCGGCTGGGCAATGAAGATGTGCCCGCCTTCAATGAGTGGTCGCATTTGCCGAAAGAAAAAGGTCAACAGCAAAGTTCGAATATGACTTCCGTCTACATCGGCGTCGCACATCAAGACAATTTTGTGATACCGAATCTTGTCGAGATCGTACTCTTCGCCCACTCCAGCACCGATTGCTGAGATCAAAGCTTGAACTTCTGTGTTCTTCAGCATTTTGTCGAGCCGTGCTCGCTCAACATTGAGGATTTTGCCGCGTATGGGCAAAATCGCCATCGTCCCAGGATTACGTGCATCCTTGGCCGATCCGCCGGCGGAGTTACCTTCCACGATGTAGAGCTCTGACTCTCTTGGGTCTTTCGATGCACAGTCAGCCAACTTGCCGGGCAACCCAGCCCCATCGAGTGCAGACTTCCTTCGTGTTGCGTCTCGAGCATTTCTCGCCGCTTCACGCGCTCTGCCTGCCTGAACAGCTTTTTGTAGGACCCGTTTGGCTTCAGAAGGGTGTTCCTCTAGCCATTCAGCAAGTTTTTCGTTGGTTGCACGCTCAACTAGGGAGCGCATTGGAACGTTGCCGAGCTTGGCCTTGGTTTGACCCTCAAACTGTGGATCGGTGAGCTTGACCGAAATGATCGCAGTCAATCCTTCACGGATGTCTTCACCCTGAAGGTTCAGGTCTTTTTCTTTGAGGAACTGATGATCTCTTGCGTACTTGTTGACTGTATTCGTCAGAGATTTCTTAAATCCCTCTTCATGCATACCTCCTTCAATGGTGCTGATGCCATTTGCAAATGAGTGCAAACCATCTGAGTTGTAACCCGTGTTCCATTGAAAGGCCACCTCGAATTCCATCGAGCTGTTTTCTGTCTCTTCACTTTGGCTCAGGTAACCAACATCGCTAAAGAGCGCTTCTTTTGCCGCGTTGACGTGGCGCACAAAATCTTTAATCCCACCCTCGTAGCAGTAGACCATTTTGTCGTGGTTTTGTTCGGGTCGTTCGTCGACAAAGCTGATCTCTAATCCGGCATTGAGGAATGCCATCATCTGGAACCGCTCGGTGAGTGTCGCAGCCCGAAAATGGGTCTCATCAAAGATCGTCGGGTCTGGCCAAAATCGGACGGTGGTACCAGTGCGCGGCTCGCCATCTTCTGTGAGGTCCGAGTCTTTGAATGGCTCAAGCCGTTCGACCAGGCTACCGCCGTCTTCAAATACCATCCTGTAGGTAGTTCCGCCGCGATCGATTTCGACTTCGACGCGTTTCGACAAAGCGTTCACCACGGAGATTCCTACTCCGTGAAGCCCACCAGACACCTTGTAGCCGCTCCCACCGAACTTGCCCCCAGCATGCAAAACCGTGAGAACTACTTCTGCAGCTTTCAGCTTGGGGTCAGAATTTGACTGGTCTACTGGTATGCCTCGTCCGTCA
>JBBDMQ010000008.1:0-8561 GCA_040878245.1 Microthrixaceae bacterium | reverse complement strand
CCCCGATGCAGGTAGAGCCGATCTCACTAGCTCAGTCAGCACCATTTCTAGTACCGCTGTCCCAATCGAGAGCGTGCCAGAAAAACCTTGGTGTTCGCCCGAGGCAGCAATGCCGATCGGCGGCGCGATTACTACCGAAGGGATGCTCTGCGCCAGTTGCTGACATAGCCAACTGGCTATTCTCAGGTCTGTATCCAGAGGTAGATGCGGGCCGTGCTGCTCGCAACTTCCGAGCGGCACGAGCAACAAAGAACTTTCTGGAACTTCTGAAGATGCAAGCTGTGCCAGATACTTGGCAGGCATTTCAGGCCGGCGGAACGTGATCGAGGTAACCCCAGGTGGCCAACTGCTCGAGGACGACTTCAGCCGCCTGCTCGGGATCCACATGCACGGTTCGTGCAGAGGTACTGCTGCCTTGGGCCCCGGTGAGCGCCAGGATCCGAGTGAGCGCATCATCCCCAGCGGGCGGAGCCAACACCCGCGGGCGCGGCCGCCAAGGCCGCAATCGGTACTGCTCGGCAGGCGAAACGGGTCGCTGCGGCAGCACCTCAACCGTCCTAGATTTGGCTTCCAGAGTGGCAGCGAGTGATGCTCTGCGCAGGTCGGCCACCGATCCCTCAACTGACACAACCGCAGGTGAGGCAACGAGCAGACGCTCACGCCGGCCACCATCAAGGCGACGCACAGCTTGCATAGTGCCGAACTCTGTAGGGCTCAGCCCAATCAGCCCCAAGGCCTGTTGCAGGCCAAGCTGGTGTGCAAGAAAAGCCGGCACCGAACCGGACCCACGGTCTGCGCTTACATCACCGCAGATGACGACCTGAGCGTTGAGCTGACTAGGTGATAGCTCTGCGGCTAGAAGCTCAGCGACTTGAGCGCTCGTTCGCTGACCGACAAGATCAAGACGCACCACCTGGGCTACTCCTGCGGCAAAAAACCCGTGCAGAGACACCTCGGAATCTTGAGGAGCAGCAGTAAGCACTGTGACTGCACACTCGGTTCCTGACTGTGACCACGCATCAGCAACTCGGAGCGCAGTCTCGACGGCTGCATAATCAGAATTCGAAATACCAAAACTACGAGGGCGGTCCTCAATTGTTCCATGCAGCGGATCAATCTCTGGTCGAAGCTCGGCCCACTTGACGCAAGCCACTATCTGAACGGGCACAGCAGAAGCGGGCGACGCATCGGAACCGGGGTCAGTACCCAGTGAGCTAGGTGTCATGTGTTGTGGAACACCACGCCGTGGCCACCCTCTGGGTATGACCAAGTGATTGCGCCTTCTTCGTTACACACCATGTAACAAGTTCCGCACTCAAAACACAGCTCATAGTTAAACAAAACCCCGCCATCGGCCGTGGGCACAAACAGATTGGCCGGACAAGCGGTGATACAGCCGCGGGTTGAGCAATCAGCGCACTTTTTGCCATCTACGGTGATGTGCGCGCGCTCATGAACACGAAACTCCACTGAACTCATTCGTGATTCAAAGCTGATCTCTGGGTAGGAGTCTGTACTCATCCGAAGGTCCTCAACGCTTTCACTCCTTGGCCGATTGCATCACGCAACTTCAGGTTATTGAGTTTCATTTGCGATCGAATAATCTTGCGCATTCCGGGCTTGGGGTCGGGGTTGGTCACTGTAAAGAGTTGTTCCATCACCCCACACGCGATTCTTGGCAATTGCTGTTGCGCTAAATCACTCATCACAAGGTGCGGAGCCTCACGGAACTTGCGATGGTCAGATAACACAAAGTTCGCCTCTAATCGTCGGCGATAGTCCTGCAAGCCAGCAGCACTTGTATCTTTGCGTTGAACGGCCCGAGCCGCAGCTTGTCCCGCGGCAGATCCAGCCCCAATGGCAAAGTTCACTCCCTCAAGCCAAATTCCAGCGGCCAAGCACATGGCTGCGGCATCGCCCGCTACCAGAATCCCGTCGCCAATGAGTTCGGGCATCATCTTGTAGCCCGCCTCGGGAATTACGTGAGCCGAATATTCCTTAATTTCTCCGCCTTCAATCAGCGGTGCAATCGCTGGATGAGTTTTTAGATCGGCAAGAATTTCTTCCGGTCGGCGGCCGCACTTGGCAAGCTCAGGCAGCGAGAGCACGAGACCAACTCCCAAGCTCTCGGCATTGGTATACAAAAAACCGCCACCCGGAACGTTGCCCGTGCAACCAAGAATCTCGATATCTACGCCATGGTCACCACGCACCGCAAAGCGCTCGTCGATGACTTCTCGGGGAAGTGCAATAGTTTCCTTTACTCCGAGCGTGTAGTTCGCAGGGTCTGAAGGTGCGTATAACCCTGCTTCTTTAGCAAGGAAAGAGTTCACGCCGTCACAGCAAATCACAACCTGAGCAGTCAAGTCTCCATCCGGCCGATCGGTTCGCACCCCCACGACGCGCTGACCGTCTTTTAATAAACCAGTGGCTGTTGTCGAACAGATCAAGACTGCGCCTGCAGCCTCGGCTTTGGCAGCTAACCATGCGTCAAACTCGGGCCGGAACGCTGTTGCGCCGTTATAAGGGGCCTCGCCCCAAGCATCTGAACGGTAGTCAACGGTGAGCGCCTGATTGCCGGTCATCAACATGGTGGATCGCCGCGTGACCCACCGTTGGATAGGGGCTTCTTCCCACCACCGTGGAATCAGGTTGTCTAGGACTCGTCCGTAGACCACTCCGCCGTACATATTTTTTGATCCGGGATACGGACCACGCTCCAGAAGACAGACAGAACGTCCAGCTCTCGCCAGTTCAAGAGCAGCAGCAGAACCGGCAGGCCCAGCGCCGACCACAATTACATCAAACTGAGGCACATCAAACTGAGGCACATCAAACTCAGGCATCAACTTGGCCCGCCTTCTGCGATTCTTGGAGTGTCAGCAAACGGTTATGAAGAATCTGCAGCGTCTCATTTGCATCAGCCACAATGGCTAGGTCGGCAAGGTCCATCATGGGGCAATGTTCGTCAAGATTTATGCTGATGATGTGATCAGGCTGCCCGAGCCCGGCAGTGTGCTGAACCGCTCCCGACACACCAAAGGCAATATACAAACGAGGATCAACAACAACGCCAGTTGTCCCAATCTGACGGGTATGCCCTATCCAGCCACGATCTGTAATCACTCGGGTTGCGCCGGCAGAGGCCTCAAGCAACGCCGCTACTTGCGCTAGTTGATCAAACCTTTCGGTCGAATCAAGTCCAGCGCCGCCTCCAAGAATTCTTGGGGCTTCTGAGAGGTCCATGGTTGACACGTCCGGCGGAAGTAGTTCCTCAATCTGTGCATCAGATATCACCGTGTTCAGGGGCGGCGGAGTAATGAACTCAACTCTCGGAGCGTCTCCATGCGGGTGATCAACACCTCGAACACCCGGCTGCATGGTAACCACCACAGGGCCCGTCACTAGGTGTTCGGCAAGTACACGTCCGCCGTGGCGAATCGCAGTCACGCTACCCGGACGAATTTCCATAGCACCGGCGAGTAGTGGCCGCCCTAAGGCAGCGGCAAGACGAGGGGCGAGGTCTCGTCCATCTGGTGAGGCTGGCAGCAAGACAAGCAGTTCGTCGATCAGAAGGGGAGCTAATCGTTGCGCCCATTCACCAGCCATAAACCCAGAGGTCTCCCAAGCTCTGACCTGTGTTCCTATTCCCGCAAGAGATGCTGCTGCTTCCGAGGCGCCTTCTCCAACAAGCAGAGCGCGGCCTTCTGCCTCGGCCACCACCTCGGCGCCACCAGAAGGAAGCGCTCCAGCCCGGATGGGTACAAGGGCAAGAACTGCAGACATATCTGAAAGAGTAATGCTCAACTCGGGGTACGCCCCATGCAGAAGTATCTGAGCTCAATCATCTTTAGCGCACTACAAGGATGCGATCAGCGGATGTAATCGCAGCGCCAACCCGTTCACCTTCGATAACAGCCGAGTGTGCACGACGCGGAGCTAGGGCATCACCCGCTCGGCACACTTCCACTCCGGCAGCTTTGAGCTCTAGATACAGCTCCTCAACAGGCTCTGCAGGAAGCGCTAACACAAGCCAATCGGGCTGCCGAGTGAGCGACTGTCCGGTTGGGTGGTGCTGAAGTTCAACGGTTCGGCCGTCAATACTCATCACACCTGAATTGGTGGTCTGCAGGATGCCCTTCGCAGTGGCACGAATCCACCAGTTCTCCATATCAAGGGTGATACCAAGGTCTTGGCCAACAACCATGCCTGGGGTAATTACCTCGACTCGGCACCCGCGATCTGCAAGGAGTTCAGCGACCGATGTTGCATGGTGAAAACCGATCTCGTCGATGACGATCACATTTCCTTCGGGATGAGCTCTTCCAGACAGCACATCTCGCACATCAACAATCCAACCAGTTCCATCGGCTTGGTCCTCTGGCATCCAGTACGGGCGCGCTGCACGTGCACCCGTGGCAATAACCACAGTGTCTGCACCGCGTTGCGCTACCTCATCTGCAGTCACCGTCACTCCGTACTCAAACTCAACTCCAAGCCGATTGCACTCGTGAAGTTGGTTGCGAACTAGGTCTCCAAACTCGGCCCGATTCGGAACACTCGCAGCGAGTCGCACTTGCCCACCAGCGGCAGACTCTTGCTCGCACACAGTCACGTGGTGCCCATTTCTGGCAGCGGCAATTGCAGCCTGCATGCCTGCAGGTCCAGCGCCCACAATCAACACTTTGCGTCCAAGTGTCACGGGCCGTGCTTCACCAATGCCTAGAGACTCTCTTCCCGTGCGGGGGTTCTCGATGCAACCCAGCCACCGGTTGAGCCCCATCCGTCCTACGCACTCTTGATTGCATGACAAACACAGTCGAGTGTCGTCGGTGAAACCAGCCTTGGCTTTGCGAGCAAAGTCGGGGTCGGCAATCTGTCCACGAACCACTCCGACAAGGTCGCAGAAACCTTCGCTGAGTGCGCGTTCTGCTTGCAGTGGATCTTTGAATCGCCCCACGCCAACTACTGGCAAGTCAACTGCTGCGCTTATGGCCGCAGGAATAAACATTGCGTACCCCGGCGGGATATGCATCGAAGCTTCGATCATGAACAATGAGGCTGTAGCCACCCCGATAGAAGTGTTGATGTAGTCAACATGACCAGTTGCCTCAACCATCCTGGCTACTTCCACAGCTTCATCAATAGTGGTGCCACCCTCAATCAGTTCATCACCGCAGAGGCGGACGCCAAGGGCAAGTTCAGGACCTATCTCGGCTCGAACAGCAGCAACAATATCGATCAAAATTTTGGCACGATTCGCTAGAGAACCGCCATAACTATCGGTACGAAGATTCGTTGCTGGCGACAAGAATCCTCGGACGATCGAAGAGTGAGAACACTGAAGTTCCACACCATCAAATCCGCCCTCGGCGCAGTGCCCCGCTACTAACGCATAAGAGGCAACGATCTCGGCAATCTCTGCTTCGCTCACAGCTTTGGGAACCTCACGAAACAAAGGGTCTGCAACTGCCGAAGGCGCCCACACTGGCAAGCGTGAATACATCGAAGAGGCTTGCCCACCATTGTGATTGATTTGCGCAAAGATCGGCACCCGGTACTTATGTACTGCGTCCGTTATCAGGCGATACCCAGGAATCACCTCTCGGTTGAACCCATGGATGAGCTTCTCATAGGGCCAATCTGTTGGGTGCGTGGAGTGCTCTTCAGTGATGATCAGCCCAGTACCGCCTCGAGCTCGCTCGGCGTAATACGCAGCGTGCTGCTCGGTTGGTAAACCGCCTTCGGCATAGTTCGTCAGGTGTGCAGAAAAAACAATGCGATTCCGCACGGTGACAGGACCCAGCTGCAAGGGCGTCCAAATGATCTGCTCAGTCATGTTTCTAATTTAGATCTACAAAGAGCCGCAGCCGAATCAGCTGCCCACTCAGCGAGTTTCTGAACTTCGCCGACGCCCCAACACAATGGAGGTCAGACCTGCAACGGAGGAGACTGCTGCGGCAGTTCCACCTGCAACTGCTACCACTCGCCCCCAGAGAACTTGACCTTTCTCTCCGTCGAGCAGCCCAGAAACCTTTCGCTGAGAGTCGACGAGCACCTCGCCGATTGGCTCAAGCCCAAACCCAATGAGCTTGCCGTTGCGTACATGCCCAAACATGCCGCCCGGCAGGGCTACCGCAACATCTTTATGGCTTCGAAATACTCCGTTGGCTGACTTGGCTAAGTCGACAGCATTTTGAACGGTGCGTTCAAGTCCCGCACTCGTGGTTGAGATGGTCTCGCTGAGTACTGATGCTGCTGCCATTGTCTTGCCTCCAACGTAACGACTAGGTCCCGCACTCGTTTACCGAAGGCTCTGAGACACAAGCCCCGCCTTGTGAGGGTAGCGCCCTAGAAGTGTATGTCAACTAGTGATTTCCCAAGAGTCGGGACTGCCCAGTTCAATTGCTGCACGTCGCCCTTCCAAAATTGCTTCATAGATGCTGCGCGGTGCAACGCAATCTCCCACACTGCAAGCCTGTACCCGAGCCAATCCAGACAGTTCTAGAGCGAGTGAATCATTGGGTAAACGGTGACCAGCGTCTATCAGCGCAACCACGCTCAGTTGGGAACGCTGCGCCGAAAATCGGTCTTCTAAAGTTGCTGCATCAGCTGTGATTGCTCGCAGAATGCAGCGAGGGTGAAGCAGCACACCGGCTTGCATCAGTCGAGCATTTGCTGGCGCAAGGTCACCAGTGCGTGCTAGTTCGTTGCCAATAATATTGTCTTGAGTCGCGAGGTGAACGGTTACACCACGGGCGGAGAGCAACTCTGCAACGGCTACACCAATGGGCCCACCAATAGGATCCCAAATCAGAACTTCGCCGGCAGGAAGACCCTCGGGATGATCAAGTACTTGTGCGGCGCTCAGCACAACTGCACCTTCTTGATGCTCATAGCTTCGAAGGCCATCGGTACCGCCAACCGCCAAGATCACATGGCCGGTAAGTTCCTCGGGGGTAACCCGATGATTACTGATGAGTTCGACTCCCTCAAGCCGGCACTCTGCTTCTAGCCAATCGACGAGCAACGCGAGCCGATCCCAGCCGGGTCCCTTGGCTGCAGTGCGAACCATGCCACCAAATGTGTCAGATGCCTCATAAAGCTTGACCCGATGACCACGAATTGCTGCAACTCTTGCTGCCTCAAGACCCGCTGGGCCGCCACCAACAACCACGAGTTCTAGCCCCCGAGCTGCTGCAGTTTCTGGAATCGCATCAGTAGTTTCATACCCCGAAAATGGGTCACCTAAAGCACTTACTTTGGGATTGCGATTATCTCGAACCTGACTGCGCTGATTGGACAAAGTGCAGGGTCGGATTCGAGTTGGGTTCCCCGAGCGCAATTTGGCTACTAGGTCTGCATCAGAGATCTGTGCACGAGTCATCTCGACTACATCTGCGTATCCTTCAGCCAGCGCCCAGTCCGCTTGGTCACTATCTACAATCGACCCTTGAGCTGCAACAGCTACTCGATCAGCCTCTGCCGAGCTAACTGCCGACTGCACTGCCGAACGAACTGCCGACCGAACTGCCGACCGAACTGCACCACACAATTCAATATTGAAACCCGGCGGAGTATGTCCGCCCGGACGTGTAGCCGATACCGAGTAGATCGAGCCGCGTACCACCGTGAGCAGATCCACCGGACCTTGATCTGGTTGGCACACAATCCCAGCTGCTAGCTCTGGAGCTTGCTCAGGAGTGATGCCTGCCCACGGCGCGAGCTCATCGCAGGAGAGTCGAACCGCCAGAAGTTTTTTTTGGCCAATCGCCTCTCGAACGGCGACCAAAATCTGGTTCAGGAACAGTTGGCGATCAGCGCCCCATGCATCTGATCTTTGGTTAGTTAATGCCGAGAGGAATTGTCTGACAAGTGAATACTGTCCAACGTTAATCTCAACTCCGTCGCACCCGGCCTGCGCCGCCAAGCCTGCCGCTGCGGCGAAACCCTCGACAACAGCTTCAATATCTTGTGGTTCCATCCACTTAGGAACTTCCCGAGAGTTCACCTCTGGCACCCGTGAAGGCGCCCAGAGTTCACGCTGACTCCAATGCGAAGTTCCTTGACCCCCAGCATGGCCAAGGGCCGCCAAGACAAGTGAGCCTTCTGGAGCGCAAGCCTGAACGATCTGCTCCCAACCTTCGGCTGCTTGCGAGGCAAGCGGCGCCCGCTCATAGGGCCAATCCGACTCATGCACAGAGGCCTCTTCGGTCATGATGATCCCTGCTCCGCCCACAGCTCTGCGCTGGTAATAGGCGACGTGCGCATCCGAGAAACTCCGCCCCAGGCCAAGGTTGGTCTCATGCGGCCCAAAGATGATCCGGTTTGGAGCCTGCAACGCGCCCAAGTTGAGTGGTTCGAGCAGTTTCACTCCCCTACTTTGGCTCACCTGAGCTCACTCTCCCAAGCCCTTGGCAGCGAGCGGGGTCATCAGCCCAGCACGAGAGCCAGCAGAATCGGTCGCCCGGAAGCCTTCGGAATTAGACGCGTTGCCTGCCCGCTGCGCGGCGGGTTGGACGAAGGGTGACCGGAGAGGGCACAGGGACTCCTGGCCGTGA
>JBBDMQ010000007.1:0-1600 GCA_040878245.1 Microthrixaceae bacterium | reverse complement strand
GCCAACATTCGAAATCGGTGACCGTGTGCTCGTTAATAAGTTGAGTTATCGAGCCCACGATATAAACCGAGGAGATGTAGTGGTGTTCACACGGCCGCCGGGTCTGCCCGCTGGCCCGGGTGAACCCGAAGATCTCATTAAGCGGGTCATCGGGGTTCCAGGCGATACGGTTCAAGCCAAAAATGGCGCAATGTACATAAACGACAAGCTGCTCAATGAGCCGTATCTTGCAACCGGGACCACAACTGTCAATCTTGATCAGCCCGTAAAGATTCAGGAGGGTCAGGTTTGGGTGATGGGCGACAATAGAAACAACTCACAGGACAGCCGCGTCTTTGGTCCTATTCAAAGCGAAACGGTGATTGGCCGGGCTTTCACCATAATGTGGCCACCGAGCAGATTTGGCGCGCTGTAGCTGATTTACCTCAGAGCTACATAAAGGGTTGCTCAGCTGAGACCACTTCTAGCATGCGGTCAACATGGTCACTGAAGACCCCATCTATTCCCATATCTATAAGCGCACTTATGGTTCGCTCATACTGGGCGTCCCACCCAAGGGTAAGTCGATTGAATCTGTGAAACAGAGTGACCTGACCGGCCGTCCATTCACTGTGGTGAAGATTTATGGCGTCAATTCCGGCTTCTCGGAGGGTTGCAGCGTGGCGCTCTGACCCTTGGGAAATAGCCGTCAGTCGAGTTGAGTGAACGAGTTTTGCAGGCCCTACTTGCTGACTCCAGCTCGCTAAAAGTTCTAGGTCTGGGTGGCAGAGCCACAATTTTTCTAGAGCCCCTGCACCGGTAGCTTCCCGCAGTACCTCGCCAAAAGCGTCGGGGTCCTTGATGTCTAGTGAGAGTTGATAATCGGTGCCGCATTCTTGGTAGAGCTCGGCAAGTGAAGGGATGTGGCTTGGCAGTTCGTTCCGGTTGACTGCCGAGATCGGTTTACGCCGAAAGGTTCCTCCAACCACGCCATCGTGATCAAGAACTGCTGACCCGTCTGCGGTCATCCAGACGTCGCTTTCAAGCCCAGTCGCCCCGAGGCGTAGCCCCAGGGTGAATGCCTCAAGTGTGTTGTCTGGTGCATGAGCTCGAGCGCCGCGATGAGCAAAAAGCACCGCTGGCTGGCCCAGAGTGTTGAAGGTGGGG
Organism: Microthrixaceae bacterium; assembly: GCA_040878245.1. Lineage (GTDB taxonomy): Bacteria > Actinomycetota > Acidimicrobiia > Acidimicrobiales > Microtrichaceae > IMCC26207. Next base: position 454 of record JBBDMQ010000007.1, on the reverse strand, counting down.
TTCATCGGACTGAATAGTGCCACTGAATACATAAGAAAGGTGACATCTGGCCCTCATAGAGCGCCACTGAATGCTGGCGACAGCTTGCGTGGGATACCCCGTTTCCCTCCCCCCACCCTTCCGAAACTTGGGGTATCCCACGGCTAGCTCACTCGGAATACTAAAAACTTAAAAAGTTGAACTGAAAGGTTAACCCTCGGCCTGAGGCGGCCGATAGTAGTGAGGTACTTGAAACAAGGAGATTTTGATGGCACTGATTCGAGCAACTTGTACTGATTGTGGTGACGTGGAACTTCGTTCGAGGGATCTTCGGGTTCGAACCTGCGTAGACACATCAGAAGCTACTTATTTGTTTCGGTGCCCAATCTGCCGGATGATCGAGGTTCGCTCTGCCGAGGATCACGTAGTGGATGTGCTTCTTGCAGCAGGTGTGACTTCTGAGTCTTGGCACCTG
>JBBDMQ010000006.1:0-8589 GCA_040878245.1 Microthrixaceae bacterium | reverse complement strand
CTGCAGTCGAACTCGGCACCGTTGCACCCTTTGCTGCAAGTGCAGCCAAATACGGCTCTGCGTTACCCAGTACGCATTCGGGGTCTGGGTCAGTGAGTTCAAGGCCAACAAAAAATTTCGAAGCCATGCAGCCGCCCTGACACGCGTCGTAACTGCCGCAACTCGTGCAGGCGCCTTCACTCTCTGGTTCCCGAAGAGACAAGAACAAATCCGACTCACGCCAGACCCGCGTAAAGCCACCGTCATTGCGAATATTCCCTGCAAGAAACTCATCGTGAATCACAAATGGGCAGGCATAAACATCGCCGATAGGGTCAATAAGGCAGACCACTCGCCCGGCACCGCACAGGTTAAGTCCGGGCAGGGCGTCTCCCAGTGCGGACAGGTGAAAGAAAGAGTCCCCGGTCAGAACGGTTGGGCGATCTAGGAGCCAGTAGTAGAGCTCTCGTTGCTGGGCTTGAGTTGGGTGGAGTTCAGACCATGAATCAACCCCACGCCCGGAGGGACGTAGTCGCGTCACGCGAAGCTGAGCGCCATAGGAGTCTGCAATTTCCTTGAACTCATCTAGCTGACTGACGTTATGGCGAGTCACCACCAGGCTGATTTTGAAAGGCCCAAACTCCGCATTCGCTAGGTGATCCATAGCGGCACGAGCTGCGGCAAAGGAACCCTCGCCCCGAACCAGATCATTCACCTGAGCATCGGCGCCATCAATCGAGATTTGAATATCCAGATAGTCCATGGCCGCTAGGCGTTTGGCCGCAACTGCATCAATAAAAGTGCCGTTAGTAGAAAATTTTACCCCCACGTGATGGGCAGCGGCATATTCCAGAATCTCGAAAAAGTCTGCCCGCATCATGGGCTCGCCGCCGCCGATATTGACGTAGAACACCTTGAGTCGCTCAAGCTCGTCGATAACAGAAAAGCACTCCTCGGTGGTCAACTCTTTGGGATCACGTCTTCCCGAGGAAGACAAGCAGTGAACACAGGACAGGTTGCAGGCGTAGGTCAACTCCCATGTCAGACAGATAGGGGCATCTAACCCAAATTTGAACTCCTCGACAAGCGGCCGTGTTGCAGCAGGGGGTTGCGCTGGAATCAGTTGAATTGGTTGCTCAAGCGGCACGAATCATCTCCGAGGTTTCAAGGGTTGCCAATGCATTCAGAAAACTTGGCCAGCGTGATTCATCAACACCAACGGCTTCGAAGGCTTGACGAACCGATTCATGCTCATCAAGAGACTCAACGACTCGCACCAAGTCCGGGTGCTTCAAAAATGACAGTTTGCGAGTGTCAAAACTATAGGCAAGCGCCCCAAATCTCTCAGGCCGAAGCGAGACGTTCGGGCAGATTTGATACCGAGCCTCTAGATCAATCACGGGAAACGAGTCAGTCACAACAAACGTTGTTTAGTAGACGCCGCACATGCCATCGATAGAGACTTCCTCGACTAGCAGTTCCTCCACGAGCAACTCACTGTGAAGGCTGATTGTTTCGGTGGTGTCCGAGACGTCAGCAAGCTCAGCGGCCTCTGCGGCTTCAACAACTTCAGCCACTTCAGCTCTAGCAACTTCCTGATCTTCATGTAGGAAAAGCTCACTACTCATGTTGGCCTCGGTTCTTTGTTCGGCAGTCGGATAACTCCCCAGACTGTACTGCCCGCAGCTCCTCTGCGGAATCAGCATGAGAAGACAGATGCAGTCGGGCGACACAATGCGCTCAGATGCACTAGAAGAAGGGGAAGCGATCCGAGCATTTAAGCCTGAGTAGGCCAGAGCGGATCACAACTTAAGGGGAATTGATGCCAACAACTACTCGTGCAGCCGTCTTGTGGGAAACGGGAGCGGACTGGAAGATCGAAGACGTAACTCTCGACGATCCCAAGGCAAACGATGTACTCGTCACCATGAAGGCTGCGGGCATGTGCCACTCAGATGAGCATGCAGTTACCGGCGACCTTCCCTTGCCGCTTCCGGTAATCGGTGGCCACGAGGGGGCTGGTGTTGTCGAGGCCGTCGGGCCCGGGGTGACCACTCTGGCTCCGGGCGACCATGTGTCAGTGTCTTTCATTCCTAGTTGCGGTCGTTGCAAATGGTGTTCCACAGGTCGGCAGTACCTATGCAACGAGGGCGCCAAGCTGTTTGACATTGGCATGATGAGCGATGGCCGTGAGGCTCACCATGTGAGTAACTCCCAAGGTAGTTCTCAGGCCGTCGGCCGCTTTGCGCAAGTTGGAACCTTTTCAGAGCAGATTTTGGTGAGTGAGAACTCGCTGGTGAAAGTAGAAAATGATTTGCCGTTTGGAGTCGTCGCTCTTGTTTCATGTGGCGTCGCAACTGGATTTGGGTCGGCAACAGAACGTGCGGGAACCAAGCCTGGAGACAACGTTGCGGTTGTGGGCATAGGTGGAATTGGTATTAATGCTGTGCAGGGTGCGCGTATTGCTGGGGCCAAAAGGGTCATTGCCATTGACCCCGTCGAGTTCAAGCGAGAGCAGGCCATGGAGTTTGGTGCAACTCACACGTTTGCTTCTATTGAGGAGGCCATGCTGGCCGTGCCGGATTTAACTTGGGGTGATATGTGCGACCGAGTAATTCTGTGTCCCGGTGTCATGCACGGAGACATGATTGAGCCTGGCCTTGGGCTCACTTCAAAGGGTGGAACGCTGGTGGTAACTGGCTTGGCCCCGCTGATGGAGACTGATGCACAGCTCAACGTGTTCATGCTGTCAATGATGAACAAGGAAATCAAAGGAACAGTTTTTGGGTCCACCAACCCACGAGCAATGATTCCGCAATTGCTCTCGATGTACAGAGAAGGTGAGCTCAAACTCGATGAGCTGATTACCACTCGTTACAGCCTTGAGCAGGTGAATCAGGGCTATGCAGATATGCGCGCAGGTAAGAACATCCGCGGCGTTATTGACTTCAGCTGACTTCCCAAAAATCAGATCGCGCTCACTCCCCTTTCTAGGACTATGCAACTCGCTTACGGCAAACAACTCGTTGACCAAGTTTCCGCTTCTGTTGTTGGAAGGCGGCGCGAGCTTGAGACTGTTGTGGCAGCACTAGCTGCCGGAAGGCACCTGCTTGTGGAGGGACCACCGGGCACAGGAAAGTCAACGGTGCTGCGCTCGATAGCAGAGCGCACTGGCTCTGGATTTGAGTTTGTAGAGGGCAATGCCGAACTCACTCCGGCGCGCCTCGTTGGTGCTTTCGACCCATCGGTGGTTCTTGTCGAAGGCTATGTCGAACATGCATTTGTAGACGGGCCGTTGTTATGCGCGCTTCGAGAGGGTGCTCTGCTGTACATCGAAGAAATCAACCGCATTCCCGAGGAGACGCTTAACTTGCTCATCACCGTGATGAGTGAGGCGGAACTCCATGTGCCTCGTCTTGGCAAAATTGAGGCTCATCCTGAGTTTCGTTTAGTCGCCGCTATGAACCCATTCGATTCCGTTGGCACCGCTCGAATCGCCTCTGCTGTTTATGACCGCTGCTGCCGTCTCGCAATGGGTTACCAGGATGCCATTGAAGAGGCAGAGATTGTGCGCTCCTCAGCACCAGTGGCCACACACGCAATTGGAACTCGAACTTTAGAATCGGCAATTCAGATGGTGAGAGACAGCCGCGCGCATGCAGCGATCCGCTCTGGCTCCTCTGTTCGCGGCGCCATTGACTTTGTCATGGTGCTACAGGAACTCGCAGTGCTCAGGGAAACTTCAACAGATGACCCGGCAGTGACCCTAGACGCCGCGATGCTTGCACTTTCCGGCAGAATCAGGCTGAATGAGGGCGGATCAAGTTCTGCCGAGGAACTAGTAACAGAATTGTGGCTCCGGCACTTTGGACCTCAATCAGAGGAGCAAACCAGTGGCGATCCCCAACAGGGTGAGCCTGCGAAAAAAGCCTAACCCCGCCACCCGGCGGGGGGCGGCCTCAAATTGATGACATCAAAGAGGGCGAGCAAGCTCAGGCTGCGGTAGCAGAGGCCGGTCGGAGAACTACCTCACGACGAGAGTTGTCGCGTCACCCACAGTTTGATCAGGTCTCGGCTGAAGTCGGTCTTCTTGATGAGGATGCTTTTGCTGAATGCCTGAAGAATGATCCCGATCAGGCTCTGTCGCTTCTCGCCGACTTGAATGGCGCTACAGACGAACGACTGCGCAGGCTTGCCCAAAAACTCGCCGGACGGGTTGTCGTAGACCTTGCTCGGCATGGGTCTGCACCAAGGGCTGGGGTTGGCAGACTTGTCACCTCACGCGCTGTTCAGCAGCTTGGAGATCTTGACCTTGATGCATCGCTCGAACCGATTTTGCAGGCACGCGCCACCCGGCAGCCGGTACCCGCAGAGGAGTTAAGTGTTCGTAGTTGGAGGCGCTCAGATACTGCCCTGTGCTTACTCGTTGATCGGTCCGGCTCCATGTCTGGGGAACGCTTGGCTGCTGCCGCAGTTGCCGCTGCGGCTGTGGTGTATCGCTGCAGTGCTGATTGTTCGGTCATTGCGTTCGCCGAGGATGCCATTGTCATTAAGGCACAACACGAGGAACGCAGCCCCGAGCAAGTGGTCAGTGACCTGTTACGCCTGCGCGGGTTTGGAGTAACCAACCTTGCACTCGCCATGCGCGCAGCTTCACTACAACTCGCTCGCTCTACGGCAGCCCGACAGATCGTGGTTGCGCTCTCTGATTGCAGAGTGACCACTGGCGGGGATGCAGTCGCAGATGCAGCAGCTCTGAGCGAACTCGTTATTCTTGCGCCTGCCGAAGATGCAGCCGATGCTTGCGCTCTAGCCAATTACTTGGGAGTGAAATTTGCTCCGCTAGCCGGACCATCAAGTGTGCCAGAGGCCCTAGCCGCAGTATTGAACTAACAGCAGCATTAGCTAAACAGCAGGGAAGCCATCAGCTGTTTCACGGAGGTCTTTTTTAGAGATTTTGCCCAACTCTGCAGTCGGGAACTCATCAGTGAAGTACACCGCCCGAGGTACTTTGAAATCAGCCAGATCAACCTTGCAAGCTTCAATGATTTGGGTAGTAATAGCAGCCTGATCTGCTGCCGGGTCAGCAAGGATCACAAATGCCACCGGCACCATATCGAGCATGTCGTGCGACTTCGCCACAACTGCTACGTCGGCCAGACCAGGCACTGTGCGCACAACGTCTTCCACCTCTCTTGCAGAAACGTTTTCGCCGCCCACTTTGAGCGCATCTTTGTCTCGATCGCAGTACTGGATATTGCCATCGGTAAGCAGGCGGACCATATCGCCCGTGCGACCCCACCCATCAGAGGTAAAGAACTTGTCAGTCGCTTCAGCATTGCCGAAGTACTCCCAAAATACCGAGACGCCACGAACCCCGCGAATCCACAACTCGCCAATCTCGCCTTCAGCACAAAGTGCCCCGGTATCGGGGTCTACTATCAAAAACTCATAGCCGGGCGAGACCTTACCCATGGCTAGGTCAGGGTAGGACTCAAAGTTGTTTGAGTGAATGCAATGGGTCACCAGTTCTGTCATGCCGTAGGCGGCAATGACGCGCATGCCCATCATCTGATCAAGTACCGGCATGATGAGTCCGAACACCCCAACTTTGACCGTGTGGTTTTCGGGGATACCAGTATCAAAGGCAGCCTTGATCACGAATGGGATCAGAGAGATATGCGTCACTGAATGCTTGGCGATCACATCCCAAAAGCGGCTGGCCGAGAATTTGGGCTGCAAAATCACGGTGCCGCCAACGCCAAGAACAGTCCAGATAGCCCAGCTTTGAGTATTAACGTGAAAGAAGGGAAGCGAAGCTAGGTAGACATCTTCGGCGAGGAAATCAATATTGGTCGGATTGACTTTGCCTGCCCACAACATGTTCGCGTGTGTATGAACAACAGCTTTTGGTTTGGAGGTAGTCCCCGAGGTGAACAGCACACCTGCTGCCAACATAGGGTCGGAGGGGCGAGCGGGCGCATCAGCGGGATCACCTTCGAGTACTGCGAATGGCTCTTGGCCATGGGCGAGTTCTTCCTCGCTAGCAACAAGGCCCGAGTTGTCCTCAGTCACTACAATCCAACCGAGCTCGGGTCCGGCCTCTGCAACGAGTGCAGCAAATTTTGGCTGTGTGATTGCGCCCACACAAGAGGTCTGCTCGATGAAGTAGCTCACCTCGCTTCGAACACTGCGGGTATTGGTGGTCACTGCAATTGCGCCGACTCGCGCACATGCATACCAAGCAATCACTGCTTCAGGGCAGTTCTCGGCATGAATCAGCACCATGTCTCCGATGCCAACCCCTTTGGCGTGAAGTCCAGCGGCAACCTTCTTGGTTGCCTGCGAAAACTCTGCATAGGTCCATGTGCGATCGCTGCCGTCCTTAGGTTCCCAAATCAGAAACGAGTGCTCGGCCCGATTCTCTGCCCAATGATCAATCATCCACGGGATGTCCTGCCCACCAAACTGATATGCCGCAACTGCTGATGGATCAAAGGATTCGGTCTGTGTCATGTGAACACTCCTGCTGTGTGAGGTATCTAAATCGGCTCTGACGATACGTCAGAACCTGTGTCGCTGCTAGGCGGTAGTTCAGAAGCCGCCTTGCGACCGGTCACTAATCGGGCAGCTAACACGGTAGTTATCGGAACTGCTGCCACTAACCCAATCGAACCGACCAGCGTTCGAACGACTTCTGCCGCAACTATCTCAGAGGTAAGCACTCTGCCGAGACTTTGCTCCGAGCGAACAAACAACAGGAGCAACGGCAACGAGGCTCCGGCGTATGCCAGCGCCAAGGTATTCACCGTTGAAGCAATATGATCTCGACCAATTCGGCTTCCCGATCTAAATAGTTGCCCAAATCCAAACTCGGGATTTGCAACTCTCAACTCAGCCACAGCAGAGGCCTGAGTGACGGTCATATCATCAAGGGCTCCGAGCGAACCAAGAATCATTCCGGCAAGAAGCAACCCCGACCAGTCCAAGTTGCCGCCGAAGGCCCTTAAAAATTGAGTCTCTTCTCCTAGTCCCGAGAGCACTACAAGCTTTGTAAATACCCAAGACAGCACTACCACTAGGAGTAAAGATGCAAGCGTCCCGAGGAGCGCAACCGAAGTGAGTGGCGAAAAGCCATGAGCTAAATAGAGTGCCAAGTACGCAATCAGCGAAGCAGCTACGACCGCAATCAAAACTGGCGGCCCTCCACCCATCAAGGCAGGCAGCACAAAGAGGATGATAACTCCGATGCTGGCAACAAGGCCTGCTAACGCAGCTAGTCCACGAAGGCGACCCTGGAGGACTACGAGCACTGCAAATATTGTTCCAAGCAACAACATTGGAGCAGCGCGCTGACGCTCAAACTGCTGCGCATACTGAAATTGCGGCAGCGCATCCTTAAGATACGGCACCACGAGTCCATCGCCGACCTCATAAGGCGGTTCGTCGGCAACATCGGTACGGTCAGTTGTAATCACCTTTCCCCTGTCAGGCCCCGCATCAAGGCGAAAGCTCAGTTGCAAACAGAGCAGCCGAGGACTCGGGTCCTCAATTTTATTGCCTGAGTCATCTGGCGGGATTGACTGTTCCGATTCCGTAACTGGTTTGTCAGGATCGCCCCTGGGGCAAACAAACTCCTCTACTCGTGTCACGGTTGCGTTGTAGTACTCATCTGGGACCCCTAGGTCACCTAGGTCTGGCACAGCGGACTGCGAGGGCCACAGAAGGACCAGTCCTACAAGCGTCGCTAAGCCGAGTAGTGCTGCCACTGCAAAAATCCGCTGCCGCAATCGCTCGTCGAACGCCAACACGGCAGAACTGTCGTCACGACTTGTGCCATGGCTGTGGCCGATCCCCACCGTGAGCCTTAATTCAGTTCCTGGAGATCATCAATGGAGCTATGAGATTGGCTATTCAGAGCGTAATCAGAGTGGATGTGGTTCAGAAAGCGCTCAACACCCTGCACTGCGTTCACTGTGCGAAAGCTCGGAAATATCTCAAAGGCGTGCTGCGCGCCGTGAAGTTCTGCGTACACAACTGGCTGACTCGATGCGGCCCGCAAAGCAGCAACAAAAGTTCGAGCACCCTCAATGGGAACCAAAACATCCTTGTCTCCGTGAATCACCATCATGGGAGGTGCCTGATCAGTAATGCAATCAAGTGGCGAGTAGGCGGCCCAAGCGTCTGGCTGGTCTGCCATCGAGACACCCATAACGGTCTTTGACAACAGATCAGTGAACTGCTGGCCGTTATGACCCTCTCGATCGGTGAGGTCGTACACCCCATAGAACGGCACCGCCCCCTGCACTGATGTGTCTGCATCTTCAAAGCCCGGCTGGAAGGCTGGATCGTTTTGGGTCAGAGCCATCAGAGCGCACAGATGACCCCCTGCTGAACCACCGGTCACCACAATAAAGTTTGGGTCGACGTTGTATTCCTCAGCATGTTCACGAATCCAAACAAGTGCTCGCTTGCAGTCAATAAGGTGTCCCGGGTATTTCACTTTTGGGCTGAGCTGGTAATCGGCGTTAAAGCCAACCCACCCGCAAGAGGCCAAGTGGATGAGTACTGGGATTCCCTGCTCGTCTTAAGATCCCAGCACCCAAGCAC
>JBBDMQ010000005.1:0-1609 GCA_040878245.1 Microthrixaceae bacterium | reverse complement strand
TTTGCGCCTACATACAAATTCTAAAAATAATGAAAGCCTCGATGAGTGTTACAGAACTCTGAGCTGTTGTGAATAGGGCAAAGAGATATTCACTAGATATCTACTCATCAGACACTCCTCCGAGCGAGCGCATTCACTCAGGTCGTAGCTCCTCAGTCGCAGCGCTGAGTAATCCATTCACAAATCTTGAAGAGTCGTCAGTGCCATAGTGCCCAGCTAAAGCCACAGCCTCGGAGAGCACGACACCACTCGGCACCTCGGGACAATATGCCAACTCGCATAACCCAATTCTCAGAAGGGCTACGTCAAGACTAGGCATACGTTCAACTGACCATCCTTTGGCCAGCCTGTCGATGATTCCAGTCAATTCCTCAAAGTGTTCATCTACTGCTTCAAGCAGTTTGATGGTGTAGGGGTCAGGACTCAGGACCTGCTCCTCGAGAACTTCTTGAATCGAGCAAGTCTTGATGTGTGTTTCGTAGAGCAGATGAAATGCACGCTCGCGTGCTTCGTGGCGACCACCAGCAACCGAGCGAAGCGGCGGAGGCTTCTCAACTTGGATCTCCTCGATGACTACACCCGAGTCGAGCACCGAATCAATGACCGATTGACTCACATCCGGTGGTTCACCCGGGCCGTCTACAGGTGTCACGCTCGAGAGATAAAATCGCCGGAGCGGGTATCAACTTTAATTCGCTCACCAGGGTTAATAAAGAGAGGCACCTGAACGACGAGACCCGTCTCTAGCGTTGCCGGCTTTTTTGCACCGGACACACGGTCGCCCTTCTCACCAGGCTCGGTCTCGGCAACATTGAGTTCGACCGAAGCTGCTAGCTCGATACCAATGATCTCATCTTGGTACATCATGAGCTGTGCCACCGATGAGTCCACCATGTACAAAGCAGTGTTACCAAGTGTTGAACTAGGAACATTCATCTGGTCGTAGGTGCTGTTATCCATGAACACATAGTCATTGCCATCTCGGTAGAGCAACTGCATCTCTCGCTTATCGATAATGGCTCGCTCCATCTTTTCGCCTGCCCGAAAGGTGCGCTCAACAACAGCGCCATTCCTGACATTACGGATGGTGGTCCGAACAAATGCTCCACCTTTCCCGGGCTTCACGTGCTGGAACTCAACAATCTGGAAGAGTCCGTCATCGAGATCAATCGACATACCATTTTTGAAATCGGAGGTTGATATTTGTGCCATGGTGCTTTCGGATTCCGTTCTCTCTCTTGTTCAGAACTTAATTACTGTTATCAAAAACAGGGCCAAAGCGAACCGTGATACTGCACAACTTGCTAGTCAACAACCGAAACCCAATGATTGTCAGTGGTCAAACTCAGAGAAGTACTGGATCCTTTGGCGCAAGTGTCAGGCGATCGCAGCCGCCCTCAGTGACTAGCAGTGTGTCCTCAATGCGAACTCCGCCGAACTCTGGCAGATAAACGCCAGGCTCAACGGTTACTACGTGGCCGGGTTGCAGAGTAGCAGTGGACCGGCTCGACACACGAGGCTCTTCGTGAATATCGAGTCCCACGCCGTGACCCGTGGAATGCAGGAATGCATCGGCGAGCCCAGCTTCAGCAATGACGTTTCGACAGGC
>JBBDMQ010000004.1:0-8666 GCA_040878245.1 Microthrixaceae bacterium | reverse complement strand
TCTGAATGTAGGTATCGGACGCGAACCCCCATCTCGAGCAGGTACTGAGTGAGGTCCTCTGCCATCTTCTTAGTGAGTGTCGTTACTAAGACTCGGTCTCCAAGCTCTACACGCTCATTAATATTGCCTAGCAGGTCATCAATCTGGCCCTCGGTAGGTTTCACCACAACCTGAGGGTCGATAAGGCCAGTAGGGCGAACAATCTGCTGAACCACCCGTGCGCTGTGTTCAATCTCCCATTTGCTTGGCGTGGCTGACAGAAACACCGTTTGCCCGGCGCGCTCTACCCATTCTTCAAATCGAAGCGGCCTATTATCGCCAGCCGAGGGAAGCCGGAAGCCGTGCTCAATCAAGTTATTTTTGCGCGATCTGTCCCCTTCATACTGACCATGCAATTGGGGAATCGTCACATGTGATTCATCAATAATAGTGAGATAATCACGTGGGAAAAAATCCAGCAGAGTATTGGGTGGCTCCCCCGGCCCACGACCATCCATGGGTGCGGAATAGTTCTCAATACCGTTACAAAACCCAATCTCTTGAAGCATCTCAAGGTCATACTCGGTTCGCATGCGCAGACGCTGCGCTTCAAGCAGTTTGCCTTCGCTTTCAAAGAGAGCAAGTCGCTGTTGAAGTTCAACCTCAATGCGACCAATGGCAGAGCGAAGGCGCTCATCTGAAGTTGCGTAATGGGTATTCGGAAAGATCACCACCTCATCCAATTCCTGAACCCGTTCGCCAGTCAGCGTGTCTACTACCGAGATTGACTCAATCTCGTCGCCGAATAGTGCAATGCGAACTGCGGTCTCTTCATACGCTGGATGAACTTCAAGGATGTCTCCACGTACCCGGAACTTGCCGCGCACCAGGTTCATGTCGTTCCGCTCGTATTGAAGGTCGACAAGTCGACGCAGCATCTCTCTCTGGTCGACTGTCTCACCAACTCGAACTGCAAAGAGCCGACTTGAGTACTCCTCAGGTGAGCCAAGGCCATAGATGCAAGACACTGAGGCCACCACAATGGTGTCTCGTCGAGTCAACAGCGCCGAGGTTGCTGCGTGCCGAAGCCGATCAATCTCGTCATTCACCGAGGAGTCCTTCTCAATGAAGGTATCGCTCGCAGCGATATACGCCTCGGGTTGGTAATAGTCATAATAGGAAACGAAATACTCGACTCTGTTTTCAGGGAAGAACTCCCGGAACTCGTTTGCAAGTTGCGCAGCCAGACTTTTGTTAGGAGCCAATACCAGCGTTGGCCGCTGAACCTGTTCAATAGTCCATGCCATCGTGGCTGACTTACCTGACCCCGTGATTCCGAGCAGGGTCTGAAAACGCTGCCCTGTGTTGATTCCCTCGGCTAACGCAGCAATAGCTGCAGGCTGATCCCCAGCCGGGGAATAATCAGACACCATCTTGAAGGGCCTGAGAGCCGAAGGTTCTATTCGTTCGGGGCTTGCTGGCGAACTCACGGGGCCAAACTCTGGATCCACTCCCATGCAAGCTGAATCTTGCTCTCGAGCTCATGCGGTTGCCCATGATTGTCAATAACAAAATCTGCAGTAGCTAAGCGCTCTGATCGGGTGGCCTGCTTGGCGATTCGGTTTCTTGCATCTTGTTCAGAGAAGCCCCGAAACTCGATAAGGCGTGCAATCGCTACCTCTGGATCAAGGTCGACCACAATGGTGCCGAGCAAATCTTCCCAACCAGACTCCACGAGTAGCGGCACGTCTAAGACAACCACTCGGTCGGTTCCAGACTGTTCTTCAATGCGACGGGCTATTTCATCGTGAACCCTCGGATGAACAATTGCACCCAGATCGGTCAGTGCTGTTGCATCTGTAAACACCAAATCAGCCACCGCTGCACGATCAAGCTGACCCTCGGGGCCAATGATGCCCGGTCCAAACCTTTGCTCCATCTCTGCAAACACTTCGGTGCCTGGCTGTTGCAGCTCACGAACTATTGCGTCTGCATCAACCACGACTGCGCCTAGGCCAGCGAGTGCAGCCGAGACTGTGGATTTTCCTGCACCGATGCCGCCCGTCAGGCCAACTAACAACATGAGTTTTAACCCTACCCTCAAGTTGCGCCTCTCAAGATCGCGACCTGTGAGTCAGGTCACCTCTTCTGAAAGTGAGCTATCTAAAAATTTTGTCTAGTTCTCTCTGCAATCTGCCGATAGCCACAGAGTTCACCAAACTTTCTCAGACTCAGGACTGCTCATGGGTTCGCACACGCCACCACCGATCTACGATGACCACCACCTAGAGCTTGCTCAAGAGGGCGCCACAAGCGGCCCAGAAGTTCTGACTCAGCCAGACAAAACGGCGCGCTCCCGATTGTCTCGGTTAAAGGTGCGACTAAAGGTCAAGTTCCAACGAGAGTTAGCAGACGCACTCATTGACCCGGAGGAAAAGCCCACCGGCGACTTTGACCTGCTTGCGGGCCCGCGCACTCACAGCAGTTCAGACCGAGTCTCTAGCTTCAACTCACTCATCACAGCCCTGCGCCTAGCCACGATGACTATTTCCTTACTGCTGGTCTCGGCCGCGACCACCTCAAACACGCTTTCCCTAAAGTTTTGGACAGGGGTTCTGGTCTTCTACGCCATTTTCCGCACCCTTCGACCCATGCGGTATACCGACACTCTCGGTTCACTGCTGCTCGTACTCGGTGAGGTTCTTCTTGGAGTAGTGGCAGTAGTTGCTACCGGCGGATGCGACTCTCCACTTATCTTTATGCTGCTTCCTGCAATCACTGTGGCGGGGTTAGCACGGGGATTTGGGTTCTCATTCAGGGTCGCTGTCGTGACAATTTTGGCAGTCAGCTTTGTGTTCGTTGATCAGTCGACTCAACCACGTGAAGCACTAGTTCGGGCAGCATCTTGGGCCGGAATCATTATGTTGGTGGCCATCATTGCTGGCTATACCCGGCGGATCTCTGGAGTTGCAGACAGAGATCGCGAACTCACCCTTGATCGATTAGATCAGCTCTCTGATGCCAACGAGTTGCTCTTCTCGCTTCATCAAGTAACTCAAACCTTGCCTGCCTCGCTGGATATGGGCGAGGTTCTTGACACCTCCCTAACAAGATTGCACTCGCTGCTGACCTTCGACTGTGCGGCCGTTTTGTTATTCGACGAGACCGATGGTCACTGGGATGTCGTGAGGCACGAAGGTCTCCACGTGCCCGTTCGACTCGGATCAACCGAGCTACCCATGGGACTTCTCCAAGCGTTGGCTCGCAACGGCACCACAAGTATTTCAAACTTGATAACTAGCCAAGGCAGCGGGATGTCTCATCGTGCAGGGTCTGGGCTCTACAGCATTCTTGCAGCACGAGGGACCATCATTGGGCTGCTAGCGCTTGAACATAGCGAGGTTGAGCACTTCACACCCAGAGACGAGGAACTCGTTACAGGGTTCATTTCACCTGTGGCATTAGCCATCGATAACGCTAGGTGGTTCGCTCGTCTTCGCACGGTTGGGGCAGATGAGGAACGCACGCGAATTGCGAGAGATTTACATGATCGCATTGGGCAGTCTCTTGCCTACCTGGGATTCGAGCTTGATCGCTTGGTTGAGAAGGATTCGCAGGGCGAGTCAGTGTCACAACCTCTTGCACAGCTTCGAGATGACTTGCGCGGAGTGGTTCGAGAGGTTCGAGACACGCTGTACGACCTACGAACTGATGTCTCTGAGGAACGGGGTTTGGGCCAGGTTCTTGAGCAATACGCCGAGCGGATTGGCGAGCGCAGCTCGGTACTAGTGCAGGTTGAAACTCAAGAGACTGCTCGGCTTCCGATACTTCAGGAGCGTGAGATGTGGCGTGTCACCCAAGAAGCTCTAGCCAACGTCGAGCGCCATGCGTATGCCACCGCTGTTCGCGTGGTGTGGCGATGCGACGGCCAACGCGCTCTAGTCGATATTACTGATAACGGTGTGGGGTTTGAGCAAGGCCGGGCGGGTCGATTGGATTCATACGGATTGCTCGGGATGCGCGAGCGCGCTGCCAGTGTTGGTGCGAGATTTGAAATTGTGAGTGCCCCGGGACGAGGAACGCGAGTGCGCTGCACCCTGCAGCCGACAGCAGCCGAGGCAGCTTCGACGTCAAGCCAATGATGGTTGATCAACAAAGAGGAACCAGAAATTCTCAAGTCATAAACAGTGCGAGCTAGCCCTAAAAGTAGAAGGAAAAAATGATGACCATTCGATTGATGTTGGCAGATGACCACAGAATGCTGCGAGAAGGCCTGCGGCGCTCCATGACTGAGTCAGGATTTGAAGTAGTTGGCGAGGCCTGTGACGGCCTTGAGGCAGTCACGATGGCTGAACAGTTACAACCTGACGTCATCCTCATGGATGTGACAATGCCGAACTGCGGCGGCGTCGAGGCTTGTCGAGTACTGAAGTCAACAGGTAGTCAATCCAAAATTGTCATGCTCACCATGCACGCAGATCAAGAGGTGCTCACCAACGCAATCCGTGCCGGGGCAATCGGATACCTCACCAAAGATTGTTCCACCCGTGAGATTGCGGACTCTGTTCGACTCGCTGCAGAGGGCGACACGGTGCTGTCACCTCATCTTGCTCGCTCGATGCTTAAGGAGTTGCGCAAGCTGGACTCGCCCCGAGAAGCCGAAGAAGAGCGAGTAGTCACGCGACGCGAAGAAGAAGTCTTACAACTTATCGCCGACGGCTGCTCAACACCTGAGGTAGCTGAGCAGCTCTTCATCTCTCAGAAAACTGTCAAGAACCACCTGGCCTCGATCTATCAAAAACTCGACGCTCGTGACAGGACCCAAGCAGTGCTGCAGGCCGTACGCATGGGCATTATCAGCCTGAGCTGAACCCGCAAAAAATTTGAAGAAAAGAGAAACAAATTTGTAAAGGTCACCTTGATAGGGGTCGATACAACAATCACGGATCTCTTCTCAGGGGGTTCGAAGTAGAACCCGATCCACGAACACGTCAACAACAGGGAGAACAAAATGACTACACAACTCAACTTCATCAAAGCATGGATGCAAGCACACACAAAGACCGAACGAGGAGCCTCCCTTGTGGAGTACGCACTACTCGTAGCGCTTATCGCTGTGGTCTGCATCGGAGCCGTCAGCTTCTTGGCCAACGGCACCAAGAGCACCTTTAGCTCAGCAGGAACCTCACTCGGAGCCTAAGTAGTCCGAGAACACGACTTAACAAAATGCACTACCTAGATGGGGCCCTTCACCGGGCCCCATCTTCGCGTCTAGATCTACGCAGTATGGGCCGTAGCCGCTTCATCCTCGACCGTGTTCTTGAGAATACGCAGTACAGGGTTCGGAGCCAGCGAGTTGGGCATTTCGGACTACCGCAGATTCGGACCAGACCGGATGAGTTTGCCTGCTGCCTCGATGGGTAGGCCTTGCGAACTAGAAAATCCAAATTCTTTGTCAAGTCTCACCAACGGATGTCGATACAACAATCACGGATCTCTAACAGGGGGTTCGAAGTAGAACCCGATCCACGAACACGTCAACAACAGGGAGAACAAAATGACTACACAACTCAACTTCATCAAAGCATGGATGCAAGCACACACAAAGACCGAACGAGGAGCCTCCCTTGTGGAGTACGCACTACTCGTAGCGCTTATCGCTGTGGTCTGCATCGGAGCCGTCAGCTTCTTGGCCAACGGCACCAAGAGCACCTTTAGCTCAGCAGGAACCTCACTCGGAGCCTAAGTAGTCCGAGAACACGACTTAACAAAATGCACTACCTAGATGGGGCCCTTCACCGGGCCCCATCTTCGCGTCTAGATCTACGCAGTATGGGTAAAATAAAGAGTTTGCAGAACGCAAAATCGCGCAGGCAGTAGGGCAAGCAGTAGGGCAAGCAGCAGCGCAAGCAATTCGGCTATCTATCGGACATACCTCAATCAAGAAGGCGCATCCCTGCTGGATTGAGTGAGCCACCGTCCTCTGCCAACTCAACTTCAAGCTCAACCGTAAAACGAGTGCGGTGAGCAGGAAACACGTGCTCGCTCATGAGTACTGGCACGCCCTCTTTGCTTCGAGTAATGCGTTCTGCAACCAACACTGGCGACCCAACCGGGACTCCAAGCAAATCGGCGTCGAGAGCAGTTACTAGCTCTGCCCCAATGGTTTGAGTAGCACCGCCGAGGCGCACCGGGAGTTGCTCCAGAAAGGAAGCTCGCTCTACATCATCTCGACTCAAAGAGGCCCCGAGGGCCTCGGGGCACCAGACTGTGACCCGAGCAAAGGCTTGACCATCTGCCAGATTGAGCCGACGAACCTCGAGCAGGTTTGCCTCGCCAAGAACCGCTGCAACATGCTCAGGTGCAGATACAAATCCAAAGGACAGAATCTTGCGGTCCGAACGCATTCCAGCAGCTGCAAGTTGCGATTCAAGCGTTCCGAGATGCGCCAGTTTTTGTTGAAGTGGCTCTGCAGCTGTGAGCCACCCAAATCCCTGCTTGCTCTCTATGAGTCCCTCTGCTCGGAGCATCTCGAGCGCTCGCCGAATCGTAACTCTGCTCGCCTTGTACTGAGCTGACAACTCCGCCTCGGAGGGCAAAAGCCTGGCCGAGGCAGGTTCTTGACTGTTAGCCAGCCCAGCAGCCAGCTGATTGCGAAGGTCCTCGGCGATCAATTGATAGCGGATGCTCCTCACTGACTTGTAGTCTACTTGTATTCGATCCGGATTTGATCTGAGGAAAACACGATATGGCCGCTAGTGCTTCAACCCCTATTGACCTTGTTCAAGCTGTCTATGAACGTTTTGAAACGCGCATAGACGCTGTACGCACACGCCTCGGACGAGCTCTCACATTGTCAGAGAAAATCCTGATTGCCCACCTCGACGACCCAAGTACCGAGTTTGAGCGCGCTGTGACCTACAACGACCTTCGGCCGGACCGAGTTGCTATGCAAGATGCCACTGCCCAGATGGCGCTTTTGCAGTTCATGACTGCAGGGCTTGATCAGGTTGCAGCACCCTCTACTGTCCATTGTGACCACCTCATTCAGGCAAAAGAGAACGGCAAAATCGACCTTCTCGCAGCAGAAGCAAACAATGCTGAGGTCTACGAGTTTCTAGAGTCAGTTTCGGCGCGATACGACATTGGTTTTTGGGGGCCAGGTTCGGGAATCATTCATCAGGTCGTTCTCGAGCAATACGCATTTCCCGGCGGGATGATGGTTGGTACCGACAGTCATACTCCGAACGCCGGCGGTTTGGGAATGGTGGCAATTGGTGTGGGCGGAGCTGATGCTGTTGACGTGATGACTGGATTCCCCTTCAACCTGCGCTGGCCAAAACTAATTGGGGTCCACCTCACCGGAGAGCTCAGTGGTTGGTCCTCCCCCAAGGACGTCATCTTGAAGGTGGCGGAAATATTGACTGTAAAGGGCGGCACAGGGGCCATCGTTGAATACTTTGGTGCTGGCGCAAACTCAATCTCTTGTACAGGTAAGGCCACCATCTGCAATATGGGAGCCGAAATTGGTGCCACAACCTCTGTGTTTGCCTATGACCAAGCAATCGCTCGTTATCTTCAGGCCACTGGCCGTCACGAGATAGCAACCGCAGCAGACGGGGTTGCACAACACCTGCGTTCAGATGACGAAGTGCTTGCCAACCCCGAGGCCTACTTCGATCAGGTGATTACACTCGACCTTTCTACGCTTCGGCCTCATATCAACGGCCCTCAGACACCAGACTTGGCGCGAGAAGTCTCTGCGCTTGGAGATGAGGCTCGCGCCGAGGGATGGCCCTTGGAGATCAGTTCCGCACTCGTTGGCTCCTGCACGAACTCCTCTTATGAGGACATCACGCGAGCTGCATCGATACTTCGATTTGCAGCTGAACAGGGCTTGTCGGTCAAGGTTCCACTGATGATTACCCCAGGCTCAGAGCAGGTTCGCGCCACCATCGCCCGTGATGAACTCCTCGGCACCTTCGAAGCTGCTGGGGCAACAGTCTTGGCCAATGCATGCGGGCCTTGCATTGGTCAATGGGATCGACCAGCCGAGGCGAACGACCACCCAAACACCATTGTCACTAGCTATAACCGCAACTTTCCGAAGCGAAACGACGGTTCGATCAACACCTTGGCTTTTGTGACCTCGCCAGAGACAGTGGTCGCTCTTGCTTTGGCAGGTACCTTGGACTTCGACCCGATGAGCGACACACTCACTAACTCCTAGGGAGAGCAGGTACTGCTTCCCGAGCCCGTTGGCGAGGAATTGCCGGCACTTGGCTTTACACCAGGGGAAAACACCTTTGTCTCTCCCCCACAGGATCGAAGTGGCCTCAGCGTCAAGGTCTCTCCTACCTCTGACCGTTTGCAGCTACTCGAACCATTCGCTGCGTGGGACGGTCAGGACTACCTAGACATGCCCATTCTGTTGAAGGCAAAAGGTAAGTGCACTACCGACCATATTTCCATGGCGGGGCCTTGGCTCAAGTATCGCGGCCATTTAGAAAACATCTCGGGCAACTTGTTTATAGGTGCCATCAATGCATTTACCGACTCTGCAGGTCAAGGTAAAGATCAGCTCGATGGAGCAACCAAGCCGTTTCCCGAGATTGCCAAGCACTACCACGAAGCGGGGCAACGCTGGGTTGCTGTTGGCGATGAGAACTGGGGTGAGGGCTCCTCCC
>JBBDMQ010000003.1:0-8804 GCA_040878245.1 Microthrixaceae bacterium | reverse complement strand
TGAATCTCTGACAGCTGGAGCTTCAGTTGGGAATGATATTTCAGGTTTCGCGAACCCTGATTACTTGCCAACTTGTGCAGAGTTCAATGCTGCAGTGGTGGCCACACATATTCGAATTGGGCCTCGGGTGCCAGACCCCGAACCGGTTTATGGCAATCTGCAACTCGAGGTTCGTGCTTTTCTAGAAGGTCGTGCACAGGCGGCCTTGGCAGCCGGGATTCCCCGTCAGCGAATTATGGTTGATGATGGGATGGACCTCGGCAAAACAGAGCCACAATCGCTGGAACTGCTGAGGTCTTCAGAGAAGCTTGCCGAGCTGGGTTATGCAACTTTTCTCTCCGCTTCGAATAAAAGATTTTTGGGAGCGCTGCTTGGTACCGAAGTCACTGATCGCCGCCAAGCGAGCCACGCCGCTCATGCGCTAGGAATAGCCAAAGGGTGCCGCGTGCTTCGGGCTCATGACGTTGTGGGGGCAAGAAGAACAGCTGACATTTTGGCGTCACTGTTGCAGGCCCAGTCCGAAACTGCAGAGCTCAGCGAGTCTTCAGATTCTGCCGACAACATAAGTCAGGCCGGTCCCACACTTCGTAGTGTCCAACCCGACGGGCCAAGCTCCTAATGCCCACTCCGACAGCGGTGCACTCCCCGCTTTACCTGTTAAAGGGCAGTGATGAGATTTTGCTTGGTACCGCTGCGAGCGAGTTGGTTACCCGCCTGATTGGATCGGGTGATCGCACAGAATTACTTGATTCTTTCACCGGAGATGAGTACCTGATGAGCAAAGTCATCATGGCAGCTACCACCATGTCTATGTTTGGCTCACGAGTCGTACTCGCAAGAAACTGCGCCAGGTTTTCTTCAGAAGAACTTGAGCCTTTGCTGTCTTATCTTGAGAATCCAGCCCCTGACTCAACTCTGGTGTTGATCTGGGAAAAGGCAGTCGCTCCCGGAACCCGTACCTCGCCGCTTCCTAAAAAGCTCAGCCAAGCAATCAAAGACGCAGGCGGAGAAATCCATGATTGTGGATTGCCCGGTGGCAAGGGCCGCTCAATGTGGGTAGAGGATCAATTAGCGGCCTCTCGGGTCTGCCTGAACAGTGCAGCAAGACGAGTACTGATTGAGCAACTTGGGGAAGACCTCAGCAGATTGGCTGGAGTGCTCAAGGTTCTTGAAGCCACCTTTGGCACCCAAGAGATCGGCCCCGAAGAAATCGAGCCGTATTTGGGTAGTCCAGGGGCAGTTCCTCCTTGGGAACTGACTGATGCAATTGACGGTGGTCGAGTTGCAGAAGCCGTTGAAAAACTTCAGCGCCTACTTGCCGGAGGAGACCGCCATCCACTGCAGGTCATGGTGAGTTTGCAAACTCACGTGGAACGGATGCTTCGCCTTGACGGGAGCGGGGTTCGAGATGAGAAGCAGGCGGCCGCGTTGCTTGGTATGAAGGGATCCACTTTTCCAGCCAAGAAAGCTCTCACCCAGAGTCGCAAGCTTGGTACTGAAAAACTCATCAGATCAATCAAGCTGGTAGCTGCAGCCGATGTTGACCTTCGCGGTCGAACAGATCAATCGGGTGAGTTACTACTCGAAACGCTCGTTGCTCGACTGACGCAACTTTCTGCTCCAGCAAAAAAGCGCCGATAACTAGGTCCACGTCTCAGGACCCTCAGTCTGGGACTCTCAGTCTGGAACCCTCAGTCTGGAACCCCAGTAACGAAATGATTTTTAGCTAGCTACAGACTCGGCACGAGTGCGAGTCAGGCGTGACTTACGACGTGCTGCAGCATTCTTATGGAACACGCCTTTTGATGCAGCTCTGTCAATGGCACGCACGGCAACCTTGGTGAGTTCTTCAGCGTTTTCGGCACCCTCTGCAATAGCTGCCTCGGCATGCTTGACCCGAGTCTTCACCTCTGAGCGAACAGCCTTGTTGCGCTCACGCGCTGCTTCGTTGGTGCGGTTACGTTTGATCTGGCTTTTAATGTTCGCCATGAAGATTTATCTCTATCCGATTCGTTAGTGAAGGTGTGCCTGCAACGAAGGTTCTGCTGCAGTCCCGATTGGGTAGCAGGGCCAGCCATTCGGGAACCTATAAAGATTAGCCACCCACGGGGCCTGAGTCACCTTCGCAACAAGGAAACCTTGGAGGCAATGCAGAACATGTGGCTCAAAGCGGCCAGAATAGACGCACCGTGACTGATCTTCCTCGCCTCCGAAACATCTCGATCATCGCTCATATTGATCATGGTAAGTCCACGTTGGCTGATCGCATGCTCGAGATTTGTGGTGCAGTTGACCCCCGCGACATGCGAGCTCAGTACTTGGACTCAATGGATATTGAACGTGAGCGCGGCATAACGATCAAGCTTCAATCAGTCCGACTTGAGCACAAAGACCATGTGATCAACTTGATCGACACCCCAGGGCATGTCGACTTTGGCTATGAAGTCTCACGTTCGCTAGCTGCCTGCGAGGGCGTGATTTTAGTTGTAGATGCCTCTCAGGGAATTGAGGCTCAGACCCTTGCAAACTGTTATCTCGCTTTGGAGAATGATCTCGAGATTGTGGCGGTGCTGAACAAGATTGACCTTCCAGCGGCCGACCCCGATACCTATGCAGCAGAAATTGAGCAGGTCTTAGGTATCCCAGCAGCGGAAATTCTTCGCATTTCGGCAAAGACCGGTGAAGGGGTCAAGGAACTTCTCGATGCAGTCGTTACCCGCATTCCTGCGCCGACAGGCAATGCTGAGGCGCCCCTTCAGGGATTGATCTTTGATTCGCATTTTGATCAGTATCGAGGCGTGGTCAGCTCAATCCGTGTCATGAACGGTCGTCTCAAAAAAAACTCAAAGCTGCGTTTCATGCAAGCGGGTTCAACCTACGAGGCGTTAGAGGTTGGCGTTCGGACTCCAGACAACGAGCCCACTGCGGAACTCGGGCCAGGGGAGGTTGGCTACCTCATCGCAGGGATCAAGGACGTAGGCGAGGCACGCTCTGGTGAGACGGTGACCGAGGCTGGTCGTTCTGCTGAATCACCACTTGAGGGCTATCAAGACCCCAAGCCGATGGTTTTCTGTGGCCTGTACCCGGTTGAGGGTGACGAGTTTGAGGCCCTACGAGAGTCGTTAGAGAAGCTGCGCCTGAACGACAGTTCATTTACTTATGAGCCTGAGACTTCGGGCGCGCTTGGTTTTGGGTTTCGCTGCGGCTTTCTTGGTTTGTTGCACATGGAGATTGTGCGCGAGCGCCTTGAGCGAGAATACGACCTCAACCTGATTGCCACGGCTCCTTCAGTTGAGTATCGGGTCATCCGGTCAGACGGCGTAGAGATTGCTATCGATAATCCAGCGGATCTTCCCGACCCCTCATCTATTCAGCAAGTGCTTGAGCCGTACCTGAAGGTCACGGTCATTACGCCCTCTGCCTTTACTGGGACCATCATGGATCTTTGTCAGACCCGGCGTGGCGAGATGGTCAAGATGGAGTACCTGTCGCCTGAGCGACTAGAAATTCAGTATCGAATGCCCCTCGGGGAGGTCGTCACTGATTTCTTCGATCAAATGAAGAGCCGGTCTCAAGGGTATGCAAGTTTGGATTACGAGCCGATCGGTTATGAAGCAGGTGACCTTGTGAAGGTCGACATTTTGATTGCTGGCGAACCGATTGATGCGTTCAGTTCCATCATTCACCGCTCAAAGTCCTATGACTACGGCAAGAAAATGGCCGATAAGTTGAAGGAACTCATCCCAAGGCAGCAATTTGATGTGCCTATCCAAGCTGCTATCGGCTCAAAAATACTGAGTCGACAGACAATAAAGGCCTACCGGAAAGACGTCACGGCCAAGTTGTATGGCGGTGACATCACCAGAAAGCGGAAGCTGCTCGAGAAGCAGAAGAAGGGCAAAAAGCGCATGAAGAGTCTTGGGCGAGTCGAGGTGCCCTCAGAGGCTTTTACCTCTGCGTTGCAGCTTGATGACTGACTGATTGCCCCGATCGCAGTTCGGTGCTGGCACTCACGTAGACTGATTGCCAATGCTTGACGACCGAAAGTCCGCGATTCTGCGTGCCGTGGTGCAGCAGTACATCGAAACCGCACAGCCAGTGGGGTCATCCTCGGTGTCTGCTCGGACCGAGGTTGCAGTGTCTTCGGCCACGGTACGCAATGACATGACTCAACTTGAGCGTGACGGTTACCTAGTGCAGCCGCATACCAGCGCTGGCAGAATCCCCACCGAGAAGGGCTATCGATTTTTCGTTGACACCCTGGCAGGGCCCGGCTCACTCAGTCCTACAAACCTGCGACTGGTGCGTGACTTTTTTGCAACAACTCACGGTGAGCTTGAGCAGATGCTTGCAGAGACCAGCCGACTGTTGTCTGACGTAACCGGAACGGCCGCTGTTGTTGTGGGCGAGGCGAACGAAGTTTCAACTGTTCGTTCGGTACAACTCGTTGACTTGTCTGCTCGAACGATTTTGGCTGTGATGGTGATGAGTAACGGCGCAATTGTGAAGCGCACAATGGAACTCAGTGAAGATGCCACAGACTCACAACTCAGCTCGGCGCGAATTTTGGTGAACGATGCAATGGTTGGCTCCTCGCTTCATTCAGCGTTGCCAACCCTTCCGGTTTCGGATCAGCAACATGGGATGCAGCTAGCGACTATGGCAGTGAGTGCGCTGCGAGAGGCAGCTGAGGCCGAGGGGCAGCACATGTTTGTGGATGGTCGTTCGCGAATCGCAGGGTCCTTCGACGCACGTGAAACAATTGAGGCTGTCCTTGGAATTCTTGAACAGCAGTTTGTAGTGGTGAGTTTGCTCAAAGAGCTTGTTGACGGAGGGCTTGCTGTCTCCATCGGCTCTGAAAGCGGCGTTGCTCCACTCGCCGACTGCTCATTAGTAGTCGCCCCGTACCAAGTGGGCGGAGAATCTGTTGGGGCCATTGCGGTACTAGGTCCCACACGAATGAATTACCCCGAAACCCTCTCTGCTGTTGCTTTGGTGAGTCAACGGTTGAGTCATCTGTTAACTGAAGGCTAAGAATGGCTGATTTATACGAAATCCTTGCTGTGGGTCGCGATGCCACCCCCGAAGAAATCAAGAAGGCCTATCGCGCTTTGGCGCGGGAGTCCCATCCCGATGCCAACCCTGATGACCCCGATGCAGAAACGCGGTTCAAGGAACTTTCGGCGGCCTATGAGGTTTTATCTGACCCTGCAAAGCGCGATCGCTACGACCGTTACGGAAGTTCAAACGGCTTTGATATGTCTGACCCGTTTGGTAGCGGTGCAGGTGGTTTAGGGGACCTCTTCGACTCCTTCTTTGGCGGCAATAACCCCTTTGGTGGTGGTGGCGGTGGTCGTAGTCGTGGTCCCGCAGGGCCTCCACCGGGCGAAGATTTAGATGTTCAAACTATGCTCGAGTTCACTGATGCAGTATTTGGCTGCCAGTGCGATGTCACCGTCCGGACCGCTGTCTCTTGCGATGAATGCAGCTCAACTGGTGCCGAACCCGGAAGCTCGGTTACACAATGCGGCGACTGCGGCGGTGCTGGAGAGGTGCGAGTGGTTCGTCAAACAGTGCTTGGTCAAATTGTCTCTGCGTCTGTATGTCGACGATGCGGTGGGCAAGGCCGAGTCATTGCTTCTCCCTGTGCCTCCTGCGAGGGTGCCGGCCGTATCATCGAGGACAAGACGTATACCGTTGATGTTCCTGCCGGGGTAGATGAGGGTTCAACTCTGCGACTGACTGGCAGAGGTGCAGTTGGTATTCGGGGCGGGCGTGCCGGGGATCTGTATGTTCGCTTGCGGGTAAAACCTCATGAGCGTTTTACTCGTCACGCAGATGACCTAGTAGAAGAGCTAGAGATCTCGATGGTTCAGGCAACTCTGGGAGCAAACATCTCACTCGAAACCTTGGACGGGGTAGAGGAACTTGCGGTGCCTCGCGGCACGCAGGTCGGCAAAGTGTTCAAGATGAGAGGTCGGGGCGTACCTCGACTTCACGGAAATGGTCGAGGAGACTTGCTCGTGCGCGTCGGCATTGAGATTCCTCGCAAACTTGAACCCGCAGAGGAGGACCTGCTTCGGCGTTTTGCCGAGGAGCGCGGCGAAGAAGTCGCAGAGGCTGACGAGGGTTTCTTTAGTCGGCTTAAAGCCGCAATCAAAAACTAAGCATGACTCCGGAGCGCTCCGCATCGCCCACCCCATGGCGATCTGCTGCCGCGCAGGTACTAGTGACTGACCTCGCAGCCCCAGAACTTGAGCCGGCCGACCTTCATCATCTGCAACGTGTTCTTCGACTACGCGTTGGTGATCAGCTGTGTGCCACAAATGGGCATGGCGGCTGGCGCACCTGCGCATTTTTGGGAACCGAACAACTTGAATCTCTGAGTGAGCTGCATCAGGAGCCCCCTCCTGAGTACACAGTCACTGTTGGATTTGCGCTTGTAAAGGGGGATCGGCCCGAGTTGGTTGTTCAGAAACTTACCGAACTTGGAGTAGACCAGATCTGGCCGTTCATGTCTCACCGGTCGGTAGTGCGATGGGATGAGCAGAGGGCTGAGAAGCAACTCACCCGATTGCGCCGAGTGGCTCAGGAATCCTGTGCCCAAAGCCGGCGGCTCTGGCTTCCTCAAGTTGGCTACCCCAGCAACCCTGATCAACCATTGCCCGCGGCAGGCCTTGCAGGGTTTAGAGAGGTCTGCACCCAAGGGGCTGTGCTTGCTCAGATGGGCAGCAGAGACTTGCACCCGACTGATCGCACTGTGCTGATAGGGCCCGAGGGCGGATGGGAAAAGACAGAGTGCGAAGGGGCAGATTGCGTGGGTTTAGGCGAGCATGTTCTGCGGGCAGAGACTGCAGCTATTACAGCGGGTGTTCTTCTCACCGCGCAGCGTGCTGGATTTTATACCCAATCTCTGAGATAATCACTCTGCGCGGTTTATTCTGCCTTTTCACGCTACCCCAAGTAGTCATTTCGCTGAGAGTGGGAAACAACTTCCCACTCATGTGGCGCAGAGTGAGATTCTTGGCTGTCTGAGTTATTGAGCAGAGTGAGAAGCGACACGGCGGCGGGATCAAGAATCAACTCAAGCGGGAGACGACACAATGAACAACGACAGGTTACATAAAGACAGGTTGAACAAAGAGAGTTCTGATCAGAGCAGTTCTCAGCAGAGCGGTTCTCAAGAGGACGCAACGCAGGACGAGTACAGCAATGCCGTAGGCGAGAGACTGCGCCAGATTCGTAGGCAGAAGCGACTCTCGCTACAAGAGGTGGAGGCCGTCTCGGCTCAAGAGTTCAAGGCGAGCGTGCTCGGTGCCTATGAGCGGGGTGAGCGCGCAATCTCGGTCCCGAGACTTCAGCGCCTTGCCCAATTTTACAAGGTGCCAGTTGATCAGCTTTTACCTTCGCTTGATGGCCTAGAGGCCGAAGAGGAGTCTCTTCGAAAAGGTGCAAGTAACGGTGTGGCTAAAATCGACTTGACTCGTCTCGAGAGGATGAACGACACAGAGTCTCAGATGTTGTCAAGGTATCTCCGCATGATTCAGGTTCAGAGACAGGACTTTAACGGCCGAGTTCTTACCATTCGCCGAGATGACATCAAGGCAATCGCATGCATTCTCGGTGTGAGTGAGGTCACTGCAGACTTGCGGCTTGATGAGATGGGCCTTCGGCTCGGCTAAAGGGTCCACAGCTTTCGAGTCATGCTTGGGGTAACTCAAAGACTTGACCGGCAACGATCAGACCTGGGTTCTGCGGAAATATCAGAACAGACCTATTGAGTTCAATAAGAGTGGCGGAGTACTGCGCTATCTGCGATGCCGACGGTTTGGTGCCCGAACGCATGGTAAGAACCTGCTCGGAAATTCTCCAGATGTTGTCGCCCGGTACCACGGTATAGAGCGATGGCTGGGTTACTAGTGGCTGGGTT
The DNA here is from genome assembly GCA_040878245.1 of Microthrixaceae bacterium. Classification (GTDB taxonomy): domain Bacteria; phylum Actinomycetota; class Acidimicrobiia; order Acidimicrobiales; family Microtrichaceae; genus IMCC26207. The sequence continues at coordinate 874 of JBBDMQ010000003.1, read as the reverse complement.
GCTAGTGGCTGGGTTGCTGCTGGCTGGGTTGCTGCTGGGGTCAGTGCTGGGGGCAGTGCTGCGGAACGAGAAGAAGCTGACCCTGCTGCACTCTGTTTTGGCTGCTTCGGCATCGAGCTGCTCGTTGTTGGTAGCTGCTTGGCAGTCATAGTCGGGCCCTGCGCGGACGCCCTTGGCCTTGGGTTATCAGCGTTGCCCCCAATTTGAGGTTGAGTTGAATCTGCTTGGGCTGTTGTCGAAGGATTCTGCGTTGTTGAGCCGAGCGTTGTTGAGCTGAGCGTTGTTGAGCTAGGAGTGGACGGTAGTGCGAGGTTCGGTTTCGAAACAGAGGTGTCTGCTGGATTGTCAGCCCACGGCAATGAAGTTTTTGCCTGAGTTGGGTTGACTGGCCCAAGGTCAACTGGTTGCTCTTGCCCTCCTAAGAGTTCCATCACCGGCGCTGACAGAGTTGCTGGATCATCAGGATCTGCGGCGTAGGCAACAGCGCCTGCAAAGGTCATACTCGTGGATGCCATAACGCCAGCTGTAAAGAACAGCAGAAACCGTGGTGCGAGTTTTGCAAGCAAAGCGTGCGTTCGGTGGCTGCGAGTTCGCAAAGCAAAAATTTGCAGGATACTCATGATCAAGAGATAACTGACTAGGACCATGCTCAAGAGACGGGCTATTGAGGCAGCAACATCAAGAGGATCCCGCTGACCCAGCCAGTTTCCGAATTCGCCCCCTAATCTCATCGGGGGAGGAGTGGCGAACACTCCGGCGCTCCGGCTTAACCACACAAGCGCCAAAGCTAATCCGCACATCCAGACTAGGCATATCAGTGCTTGTGATAGCGGCGACCGATAGCCGTTCGGCCGAGGAGACCGACTGTCAGTGG
>JBBDMQ010000002.1:0-1651 GCA_040878245.1 Microthrixaceae bacterium | reverse complement strand
TCCCTCGCAAGACAAAACGAATGGGGAGGGGTGGGGAGCGGGCGGGAGCAGATGATTTCACTGAAAGAGAGCTAGTAATGAGCGCTTTGCACACCCGTTACAATGAACTTCAATGGAGCAGAGGGGGATCTCATGTCAGCTTCAAAGAACTCACTACGTGCGCTTCGCAACCGACAAGTGCCGCACTGGTGGCAGGATGCAAAGCTCGGAATATTCGTTCATTGGACCCCAGCTTCGGTGCCAGCATTTGCTCCAGTGGGAGCAGAAATTGGTGAGTTACTGCAGTCATCGTTAGCGGACCCACTTAAGCATGTTCCCTACAGCGAGTGGTATGAAAACTCGTTACGTTTCGAAGACAGTGAAGTATCGGCCCACCACAAGATCACCTTCGGTAGCCGGCCCTACACCGAATTCGCACGTGATTTCGAGGCAGGCCTCGATCAATGGGATCCTGCAAAGTGGGCATGGCTTTTCAAACAGACCGGTGCACGTTACGTAGTGCTTGTTGCTAAGCATTCAGATGGGTATTGCTTATGGCCGACTGATACTGCAAACCCCAACCGAGAGAATTGGCACTCGACTCGCGATGTTGTTGGTGAAATGGCAGAGTCAATCCGTGCCCTGGGCATGCGTTTTGGACTGTATTACTCGGGGGGTTTTGATTGGAGCTTTGATTCAACCCCCGTTGGGACCATGGCAGACGTTGCTAGCTCCATTCCTCAAGGCGCCTACCCGGCCTATGCCGAGGCGCAGGTACGTGAACTCATTGACCGTTACAGACCTAGCGTTCTATGGAATGACATTGCATGGCCCTCCACAGCACGGAAACTGTGGCCACTGCTTGAGTACTATTACCGGTCGGTTCCAGAGGGCGTCATAAACGACCGCTGGCTGCCATGGTCGCCTGTTTTCCGGGCAACAAAGCATTCCCTTGTGCGCAGCGCAATTATCTCTGCATCGCGAAAGCAGGCTCAAAAAGACGGTGGTCTCATCCCCCCGAAGCCGCCATTTTTTGACTATCGCACACCGGAATATGTTGTGTTCAAAGAGGTTCAACCCACCCCATGGGAGCTTGTGCGAGGAATGGATCGCAGTTTTGGACACAACAGGGCTTCCGAGGTTGAACATTTTGTGACTCGGAAAGAACTTTTGTGGCAGTTCAGCGACGTGGTGGCAAAAGGAGGCAACATGCTGCTGAATGTGGGGCCACGTGGAGAAGATGCTCAGATTCCTGCTCTGCAAGAGGAGCGACTCACCTGGCTCGGTAAATTTGTCGTTCCAAACGAAAGAGCACTCATGGACACGCGACCATGGGTGGTGCCAGGAGGCACGACTCCTGAAGGCCTGCAGGTGCGATTCACAACACGTGGAGAGGACGTGTTTGTGCTCATTTGCAAGGCGAAGAGTAGCGATGCCTCGACCAGACTGACGCTGGAAGAATTTGAAGCTATGCCATCAACTCGTGTTGAACTTATTGGCGGAGATCCAGTGGCCTGGTCAGACACGGAGCACGGATTGGTAGTTGATATCGGGCAACTTCTTGAGGAAGAGGAGGAGCCGCTAGTCATTGTCCTCCACCAAGTGCAGGCGCGAGAGGTGCAGGCGCGAGAGGTGCAGGCGCGAGAGGTGCAGGCGCGAGAGGTGCAGGCGC
>JBBDMQ010000001.1:0-8970 GCA_040878245.1 Microthrixaceae bacterium | reverse complement strand
AGCAGGTTCTGCTGTGCAGTCAGTCAGCAAACAACGGAAGTAATCGGTCACGCTGAATTTTGCGGGTGCCCGTGCGGGGAAGCTCCTCCACAATCAGAATGCGCCGAGGCGCTTTGTACTGAGCCATACGAACCCCAGCCCAGACCACTAACTCCTGTGGTGTGATTTTGGCCTTGGGGCGAAGCCGAACTGCGGCAACTGGAATCTCTCCAAGCTTCGCATCGGGAAACCCCACTACTGCGGCCTCAAGAACATCTGGATGCTCTTCAATATCGGCCTCTACCTCTACTGGGTAGACCGAGTAGCCACCGGATTTGATGACTGCCTTTGCCCGGCCCTGAAATATGACCGTTCCAAACGGTCCCGAGCGCACTAGGTCCCCAGTTTTCAACCAGCCGTCCTCGGTAAGCGCATCGCTGCTAGCTGTGGGGTCGCCCCAGTAACCCTTGAGCACTCCGGGCCCCTTGAGCCGTAACTCCCCTACTTGGCCGGGCAACACCGCGCGCCCCGAACGATCGGCCACTTTAAAGCGCCAGCCCGGCATCGACAGACCAAGGGAATCGCCAAGGCCAATCGGTAGCATCGGCGGAGAAAGTTTGGTTGCCACGTTGCCACCTACCTCGACCATGCCGTAGCCCTCAACAAAGGCAGCTTCGCCAAAAGCACCAACTAACGGAAGAGACACCGATGCGCCATAGGATTTAAATTTCAGGGCAAGGTCACCAGGCATCACGTCGGCACCGCTCATCCAAACTCGAACCGAACTTAGGTCGGCCTCAGCCGCTCCAGCCTCGAACAAAGTGCGATACATAGCCGGAACGCCAATGAAAGCCGAACATTTTCGGTGCTCAATAATCTGCAGAGTGCGCCGAGGCGAAAAGCGTTGCAGGAAATAGATCGGGACTCCGGCAACTGCTGGGCCCATCAGAGCCACAAAACCCATGATGTGTGCCACGGGCAAGGCCATGACGAGTTCATCGTTGCGCATAATGAACGGCCACATAGCGGCAAGCGAAACCTGCCCAACAAGTGCCTGATGGGTGAGTTCAGCACCCTTTGGTTTTCCCGTGGTTCCCGAGGTGTAGAACAACGCAGCCACATCTTGTGGGGCGGGGGTGGCCAAAACAGTGGTGCCGCCAACGAGTGGCAATTCATCAGGATGGCGAATAACAAGCGATGCACCCGAGTCTGCAATGACGTGTTCCACCTCGGACTCCGACATCTGCGAATTGACCGGAGCTGGCAACCCGCCCGCAGCAGAGACTGCTAAGCACAGCATGAATTGATCAATGCCGTTCGCCGTTGCGATCACTACTGGTCGACCGGGTTCGCTCAGGCTGCGAATCGCTCGTGACCAACCGGCTACTTGCTCTGCCGCTTGTTCATAAGTAATTCTGCGTGACAACCCGGTTTCGTCTTCTTCGGTCACAAAGAGTTTGTCGCCATGCATCTCGACCAAACGAACCATCAGGTCGGCAAGGGTCCCCGAGCGACGAACTGCCAAGTCTGCACGGCCAAAAAATGAACTCGCTATCGTCATGCTTTCTCCAGTGGCGCCCAAGATAACAGCAGCCGTTTTTCTCCAACAGAACCAAAATGCACCACTGCCTCGGCTTTATCGCCTGCGCCCTCAACCATCAGAATGACCCCGTCGCCCCAGACGTTGTGGCGCACGTCGTCTCCGGCTTTGAAATTAAGTTCATGAGCCTGCGTTGGCGATGGGGGCTTTGGTTTCAACGAACTAGGCGTGCTCTGAGAGCTAGAGCCAGTAGACAACCACGAGGTTGATTCCCAGCTTGAGGATCTTCCACTTCTACTTTGGTCTTGGCGGCTTCTACTTGAGGTTGATTCTTCAAGCAGACCATCTGGGATTTCGGTCAGAAACCTACTCGGAGGGTTGTACTGCGTATTGCCGTACAGGGATCGGCACCAGGCGTGCGAGACATAGAGTTTTTGGCGGGCACGAGTGATACCGACGTAGCACAGTCTTCGCTCTTCCTCGAGCTCTGCTGGGTCGGTCAGGGCCCGCATATGAGGGAACACTCCCTCTTCGACTCCCACTATAAACACCACCGGAAACTCCAAACCTTTTGCGGCATGCATCGTCATCATGACTACGCCGGTCTCTGAGGGGTCATCCGGATCTGGTAGCTGATCAGTATCTGCCACTAACGAGACCTGCTCTAAGAACGCATCCACCGTTTGGTACTCGCGAGCCATGCCGACAAGCTCGGCAAGGTTCTCTAGCCGTGAATCATTCTCGACTGACCGATCGGCTTCGAGTTCTGCCACATAGCCGGACCGACTCAGAATGGAGTCGAGCAAAGTTGCGGGACCAGCAGCAAGCTCGGCGGAAAGGTCTGTAAGCAGGCTCAGAAACGTCTCGATACCACGTGAACTTCTCGGAGAAACTCCTGCAGCATCGAAATTGCGCAGGGCATCTATAAAGCTCAGGCCATGCGAACGCGCATAGGCATCAAGTCGCCCAACAGTTTGGTCTCCGATGCCGCGTTTAGGAACATTCAAGACTCTTTTAAGGCTGACCTCATCTGTGGAGTTCACCACAGCGCGCAAATACGCCATGACATCTTTGATCTCTCGACGGTCATAGAAGCGGGTGCCACCCACAACTTTGTAGGGAATGCCCCCACGCAAGAATTGCTCTTCAAGAACCCTGCTTTGTGCATTGGTGCGATAAAACACCGCCATGTCTGACCAGCGCTGATCACCGTCAGCATGCAGGCGTGTGAGCTCTCTGCTGATCCATTGCGCCTCGTCGACCTCGTCCTCGCCTTGGAACTTTGTGATTTTGTCTCCGGCCCCTGTCTGGGTCCATAAGGCTTTGGGTTTGCGTGCCGAGTTATGCGCAATGACTGCGTTTGCAGCATCCAAGATGGTTTGGGTTGAGCGGTAGTTTTGTTCAAGTACAACCACGGTTGAGTCTGGAAAGGCCGTCTCGAACTCAAGCAAATTACTCATATCTGCCCCGCGGAATCCGTAGACCGACTGATCGGTATCTCCTACGACGCAGACATTTCTATGCTGTTTGCCAAGCAGCATGATGAGCTCGTTTTGCACGCTATTGGTGTCTTGGAACTCGTCAACGAGCACATGCCTAAAGCGTTGTTGATAGGAGGCCAGCACCTGGGGCTGTGTGCGAAGAAGTTCTACGGCCACGCCAAGGAGGTCATCAAAATCCATGGCACCCGCTCGCAGCATTCGGGCCTGATACTCGGCAAAGACCTCTGCAATTTTACGGTCGTAGATAGCAGAGGCCTGCTCGGTAAATGAGGCCAAACTGTGGCCCTCATTTTTAGCTGCCGAAATTGCTGCATGAACTGCTCTAGGGGGAAACCTTTTGGTATCAATATTGAGATCCCGCAACACATAGCTGGTAAGGCGCACGGCGTCGGCTTGGTCGTAGATGGTGAACGCAGAGGGGTAGCCCAACAGCTGAGCGTCTCGACGCAGGATTCGAACACAGGCAGAGTGAAAGGTTGAGATCCACATGTTCTGTGCGACTGGACCAATCAGACGGCCAATTCGGTCGCGCATTTCGTGGGCAGCCTTGTTCGTAAAAGTAATTGCCAAAATCTGCTGCGGAGATACCTGATGCTGCTCAATCAGGTGAGCGATACGGTGCGTCAGTACTCTAGTTTTTCCTGATCCAGCACCAGCCACAATTAACAACGGCCCGTCACCGTGTGTGACAGCCTCGAATTGTGCTGGATTGAGCCCAGCGAGCAGGCGGTCAGATGACATTGACCAAACATTAGTTTCTAGCGAGGACTCCGAACGCCCGCCGCGGCACTGAGGTGCAGACAGGAGTCAATGTCGGGTGGCTCTATGGGCGAAACTAAACGGAGAGGCGTTGATCTAGGAAGTCCAATACTTTGAGCAGGGCTGCCTGAGTTGGCTGGCCGGGCTTGTCGACAAGGTCCTCGGTTAATACAGAGTGGGCCGAAGACTTATGCCCCCAAGGATTACCTTTCGAGGAGTCAAGCTCGACTCCGATGAAGCTTTCGCCAAGGTGATCGGACAGAGCTGAAAACCGCTCAGCGGGAACTGCTGCATCGCCTGTAAATCGAAGGCCCAACACACATAGGCCTTCAGTGCGAGTGCGCTCAATCACCGTTGCCAGATCTGTTGGTGAGCAACCCACATCAGAGCGGCGCTTCTTACCAAATGGCAAGGGTAACGAAGGCTGCGACAACACTGGTGCCAGCATGGTGGGGTCTGTAGCCATTGCCAAAGCAAAACCCCCGGTAAAGCACATGCCTACTGCACCGACTCCAGGCCCACCGCACTGCTGATGGGCGTGGCGAGCAAGCGCCCGAAGCCAATCAATAGCGGGCGGCGTGGACTGAAATGCAAAGGCATTAAATTCCTTTGAGATACAAGCCGGTGCCAGCGACGTAACCAGCGCAGCAGGGGTACGTTCGGCCCCTGGTGAGCCAAACAGCACTGGCATAAACACAGTGTGACCCCGAGCGATGACGCGGCGTGCAAAATCGGCAACCTTTGGTGTGATTCCTGGAATCTCTGCCATCACTATGACCGCAGTTCCCTCACCAGCGCGATAGACCGATCGTGAAGTGCCAGCAAAACTAAACATTTCTTGAGTGAAATCACTGAGCGTGTCTGCAGCCATCTACAGAACCTAGCAAGGCTGTTGTTAGCCAACTCGCCCGTAACTCACCGAACCACCCATGCGGTCAACCGCAGAGATCTTGACCACGTCGCCAGTATGCGGTGAGTGAATCATCTGTCCACCGCCGATATACATGCCAGCGTGCCCTACAGGGCTGCGATAGAACACTAGGTCTCCGGGCTGAAGCTGGTCTCTGGTAATTCTTTGAGTAGCACCTCGTTGAGCGCCAGATGTTCTAGGCAGCGACACTCCTGCGCGAGCCCATGACCACATCAGCAGACCAGAGCAGTCAAAGCCACCCGGAGCGGAACCGCCATAGCGGTAGGGAGTGCCAAGTTGAGTACGTGCAGCGGCAATTGCGGCAGCAGCCGCCGGATTTGGTGCCGAAACGGGCAGCGGGTTTTGAGAAGGCTGAGCAGCTACCGCTGCTGCGGAAGGTCTTGACGGCGAGTTTGCCGGTGCGGCAGCAACAGTAGGACCCGGCCGAGCGGCTCTGCCGGATGGGTTTGCAGCAGCAGGAGTCGACGCTTGCGCCGAAGTAGGTTGCTCCTGCGCAGCAGCGCGTTGCTGCTGCGCAGCAGCGCGTTGCTCCTGTGCAGCAGAGCGTTGCGCTTGTGCAGCAGCGCGTTGCTGCTCTGCCTCTACAGCCACACGTAGTTCACCTTTAGTGCTATCTAGCAGTTGCTGTTGTCGGCTCACGCTCCTGTCGAGCTGACTCACAACTTTGGCTTGCTTGGACTTGCGAGCCTCTAGCTGCGCGACCGAGTTCTTCAGCTGCAAAGTCTTGACGGCAAGGTCTTGCTGATCGGCAGTAATGCTGTCTGCAAGCTGCACAGAATCGCCCTGTAGCAATTCAAGCAGAACCTGCTGATTGACTGCCTCGTTGGGATTGGCCTGCCCAAAAGCAACCTGATTGTGCATCCCGGCACCCACATAAGCCTCGACAAGAAAACCCGTAGCCTGCTGCCGGCTTTGGTCAAGGCGCGCTTGGGCCTCTTCCACAGCTTGGCGATGAGCCCGCTGCTCGTTCTCATACCCCGAAATATCCTCTTGAGTCTGAAGATATTCCTCGTTGAGTCGACCTGACTCTTCTTGCAGTGTGTCGAGCTCAGCCGCAACCTTGGCTGCCTTCTCACGAAGCCCTTCAACGCTCTGAGCTGCAACATTGCTCGTCGAGGTGGCAAATCCGAGCACAACTAAAACAGCAAGAAAAGCCGTCGCTGCTCGGCGAAGGCCGAGCGTACACAGGGAACGCAGGCGCTTTCTTGTCATGACCACTAGTCAATCATGACCAAGGAAATGTTACAAAAGTATTTCAGTTTGCTGACAGAAACCCTGGGAATGACTTATTCACAAAGCACTTATTCACAAGCACTTATTCCCACTCGATGGTGCCGGGCGGTTTCGAGGTGATGTCATAGGCCACGCGGTTGACTCCGGGAACTTCGTTGATAATCCGAGAAGCCATTGTTTCGAGCACCTCATATGGGATCCGAGCCCAATCAGCAGTCATCGCGTCCTCGCTCGTTACGGCTCGAATAATCACCGGATACCCATAGGTGCGCTCATCCCCCATGACTCCCACGGTGCGAATATCGGGAAGCACTGCAAAGGATTGCCAAATTTCTCGCTCTAAGCCAGCTAGGCGGAGCTCTTCTCGAACGATTGCATCTGCCTCTTGCAGAACAGCAACTTTGTCTGGAGTGACCTCTCCAATGATTCGTACGCCAAGTCCTGGCCCCGGGAAGGGCTGCCGCCACACGATTTCGTCGGGCAGGCCAAGTTCGGTTCCTACTGCTCGAACCTCATCTTTGAACAAAGAACGCAACGGCTCCACCAGATCAAAGTCCAAGTCATCCGGCAGGCCACCAACATTGTGATGGCTCTTGATTGTTGCTGCATGGGCCGTTCCCGACTCAATGACATCTGGATACAAGGTGCCCTGCACTAAAAATTGCGCATCAGTAATTCCGCCGCGAGCATCTTCGAAAATCCGAATAAACAATTCGCCGATGGCCTTGCGCTTCTCTTCTGGGTCAGTGAGTCCCGCTAGCTTTTCAAAGAATCGATCAGCCGATTGAACATGAATCAGCTCTAAACCTTGGTGGCGGTGGAAGGTCTCGACAACTTGCTCGCCCTCGTTCTTTCTCATCAGGCCGGTATCGACAAAGACGCAGGTGAGTTGCGCACCAATCGCCTTATGGACCAAGGCTGCTGCAACTGCAGAGTCAACTCCGCCAGAGAGGCCACAAATTGCGCGACCGCCTCCAACCTGTGCCCTGATTGCAGCAACGGAGGTTTCTACAAAATTCTCCATGGTCCACTCAGAGGACAATCCGACGATCTGATGCAAGAACCGTTCAAGTAACTGTTGACCGAACGGTGTGTGAACAACCTCTGGGTGATACTGAACTCCAAAGATCTTGCGCTCTGGATCCTCTAGCACTGCAACCTGAGCGCCAGGGGTTGAAGCAGTGGCGCAAAAACCCTTGGGCACTTCGACTACAGCGTCAAAGTGACTCATCCAAACTTCCTGAGTCTGAGGGAGATCCTCTGTGAGCAACACCGATTCGGCGGTGTCACTGCGGGTCATCGTGGTTCGGCCATACTCGCCGGATCCGCTCCTGCCAACAGTCCCACCGAGTTGTTGCGCAATGAGTTGCGCTCCGTAACAGATGCCTAAAATGGGAATTCCAAGCTCATAGACCGCCGGGTCAATCGCTGGAGCACCTTCTACGTGCACTGACTTTGGTCCGCCCGAAAAAATGATTGCGCTTGGTTTGCGATCAGCAAACTCTTGAGCGGTCAGAGTACTTGGCACGATCTCTGAGTAGACCTTCGCCTCTCGTACTCGCCGCGCAATGAGTTGCGAATACTGAGCGCCAAAGTCGACCACCAGAACCCGCTCCTCGGGGGTCGTAGAAGACAACTCAGGAATGAGTCGATGTTCTGTTCCAGTGGGGTCGATCATGACTAGGTCATCAGACTTTTCTGCCGGCTCAATGTTTTCGGCTAGCGACTCCATCGCAGAGTCCGAACCAGACATCACTGACCGCCAGGCCGAATAGTCGGCGGACTCATCACCATAAGATCTGCTTTTTGAAAATCTTTGAGCGAGGCATAGCCGGTGACTGCCATTGACTTTCGCAGAGCACCCATCAGGTTTGTCTTGCCGTCTGCTCGGTCTGCTGGCCCATTCAGAATTTGTTCCAACGTGCCCACTTCATCAAGACGTCGCATGCCTCCGCGAGGCAGTTTGTGGTGAAAGCTTGAACGAGACCACAACGCTCCACTGGCAGGAGCTTCACTTGCATGTGCAAGCGGAGACCCCAGCATCACTGCGTCAGCACCGCACACCACAGCTTTGGCAATATCGCCGCCGGTACGCATGCCGCCGTCGGCTATGACGTGGACATACACGCCGGTTTCATCTAGGTGACGCATCCTTGCGGCGCGCGCATCTGCAACGGCGGTGGCCTGCGGGTTGCCAACACCTAAAATTTTGCCCGTGGTTGAGGCAATGCCTGGCCCCACCCCGACGAGCACTCCTGCCGCGCCAGTGCGCATTAGGTGAAGCGCTGCTTGATAGCTAGCGCATCCTCCCACGAGCACCGGCACCTCGAGTCGGCGAACAAGATGCTTGAGGTCGAGTGGCTCGTGCGCTCCGTCAGTCAGGTGTTCGGCCGAAGTAACCGTGCCTTGAATGACCAACAAATCGGGTTCGGCTCGCACGATATGTTCAAGCAGTGACTCAGTAGAGGCTGGACTCACTGCAATACAAACGGTGGCTCCCGCTTCGCGAATCTCGGCCACTCGCTTCGCTATCAGATCTGGCTGAACGGCGACAGAATAAATCTGACGCATGCGCTCAATCCGCTCAGCTTCTCTGCTGCTGCCACTGCTACTGCTGTTGCTACTGCTGTTGCCGCTGCTGCTGCCGCTGCTGCGCTGAGTGGTGAGTTCGGCAATCTCGGCGAGCACCTCGGAAGGGTCCTCGTACCGGCACCAGAGCCCCTCTGCGTGAACTGACGCAGCGCCACCAAGTCGACCCATCTCTATAGCTGTTGCTGGGCTACTCACACCATCGAGAGGCGCCGCAATAACGGGAATCTCGAACTGATATGCATCAATCTGCCAAGAGGTCTCTACCTCATCTGCGTCACGGGTGCGACGGCTCGGCAAAATGGCCACCTCGTCTAGGGAATACCCTCGGCGGCCAGACTTGCCGATGCCGATTTCTATTTCTGCCACGGTCACCTTCAAGCAATGGGGAAGGACGAGAGTCTATGCGCGCTGTAGGGGCTGTTCGACCTCGGAGC